>CAVDLK010000026.1:0-12223 GCA_963609745.1 Erysipelotrichaceae bacterium
ATCTTATGTTTTATATTTGCCTTATATACCAAAAATAAATTTAAATCCTTAGCATTATTATTTACCTGTCTTGCGGATTTATTTCTTTTAGTATTACTTAAATATTATGAATTAGGAGTCTTTATATTTATCTTTGCCCAATTAACTTATTTATATTACCTAAGAAATATTAATATAAATATTTCTAATTCTATTCTTATACTTAGAATCTTAATAATTGTCATTGGAACAATTATCCTATATTTAAGCAATAACTTTAATCTATTATATGAACTAGTATTAATTTATTTTTCTACTTTATTATTTAATTGTTTAAATGCTTTTAAAGTAAACAAAAAATTATTTGCCTTAGGACTATTATTATTTATTTGTTGTGATATATGTGTTGGTCTATTTAATACACCATATTCTAATTCTGTGATTGCTTTTTTGATGTGGGTTTTCTACTTACCTTCACAAGTTTTGATTGTTTTATCTTAAACTTTTCTTTTTATCTTAGGATATTTCTTGGAACTTAATATGTAAATTAAATATAGAATGCTTGTTAGTATCCATGATAATGTGAAGGAATATAGTAATTGTATTGCATTAGTAAAGTTAAAGGCATATAAGAATATAATTCTAAATATGCATATTCCAATAGTACAAATAATTAATGATGCGGTTGCATCACCAACACCTTTACATAGACATGATGGTATTTCTAAAAAGGCGTAAACATTATAATATGGGGCAACAGTTTTAATCATTTGATAACCAATCTCTATTACCTCGCTATCGGTTGTGTATAGAGATAACATTTGTCTACCAAAGGCAAAATCAATAGCACATATTACAATTGACATGACAATTTGAACAAAGATGCATTTTCTAACAAACTCGTATACCCTTCTAATGTTGTTGTTACCATAATTTTGACCAATCAATGTTACGGTTGCCGAACTTAAGCCATTAGCGAATGACCAATATAAATTATCAACATCGCCATAGGCAGAATAAGCAGCAATGGTATCAGTACCATAAGCATTTAGTTTTGTTTGAACAATTAAGCCGGTAAGGGCAAATAAGGTTGATTGTATTGCTACAGGTAGTCCTACTTTATTAATTTGAATCAGACTCTCTTTATCAACTCCAAACTCTTTGATGTTGTATTGATAGATTTCTGAGGTGTTATTAAATATAACAATAACAACTATTGCGCATACCAGGTGGGCAATAAAGGTTGCTAGTGAGACGCCAAGTATTCCTAATTTAAATACTCCTGTTAATAATAAATCTAGTGATATTTTTACTATCGCAATTATGATAGTAAACATCAAAGATCTTTTTGAATCACCTGCTGCAACTAAAATAAATCTTCCAATTGAAAAGATTAGATAAGGGATAAAACTATAACCATATACTTTTAGATAAGTAATGGAATATTGTAAAGCATCATCAGGACAGCCAGTCATTATTAAAATTGGTTCTGCAAATAATGCTAGAGCTATAGTTAATATGGCGCCTAATACAAAGGCAATAAAGAAACCTGTCTTTACCGATTTCTTAACTTTTTCGGGATTCTTGCTTCCATAACTTTGGGCAACCAAAATCATTGTTCCGGTACAAATACCGCTGATGAAGTTTAGGATAACATTGATTATTGATGTTGATGTTCCTATGGCTGCTAAGGCAGATTTACCAACACATCTTCCTAGTACTAAGGAGTCAGCTATTTTATATAGTTGTTGTAATAAATAAGAGCCAATTAATGGTATAGTAAAAATCAATATTTGTTCTAAGACATTGCCATTTAAGATATCTTTTTTACTTTTTCTAATTGTCATTGTTTTTCTATTTTTCTTCTATTATCTAAAGCTTTTATCAAAGTTAAATCATCAGCATAATCTAGACTTGAACCCATTGGTAGACCATGGGCAATTCTTGTAACTAATATATTTTTGTTTTCTAATATTTTATTTAAATATAGTGCTGTCATCTCCCCATCCATGGTTGGTGATGTAGCAATTATCACTTCTTTAACTGTGTCATCTATTCTTTTTAATAATTGTTCAATATTTATATCTTCAGGATAAATACCTTTTGATGAAGATATTAAACCATTTAAGACATGATATAAACCTTTATAGGAACCTGTCTTTTCGATAGCTACTAAATCTTGTGGATATGCTAGTACCATAATTTTACTTTTATCTCTGGTCTTATCTTTACATAACTCACACTCGTCTTCTTGACATAAGAAGCCACAAGTTTTACATTTCTTAATATTTTTAATGCTTAATAAATTTTGAACAATAGTATCAATATCATCATTAGATTTTTCTAACAAATAAAAGGCATACCTTTGGGCAGTCTTATAACCAACACCTGGTAACCTTTCAAATAGACTAATAATGTTATCAAAATCTTGAGGATACATTACTTTATACCTACGGAAGCTATTGCAGAACGAATATTATCGTTTTTAGCTTCATTTACTTTATTTAATACATCATTGGTTGCTATCACGATTAAATCTTGAAGCATTTCTTTATCTTCCTTATTTAGAATTGATTCATCAATTTCTACATTTGTTATTTCAAAATTTCCATTACAAGAAATCTTTACCAACCCATTAGAAGCTGTTCCTTCATAGATAGTAGAATTAAGTTTATCTTCTCCTTTTAATAATTCCTTCTTCATTTTTAGAGTGTCTTGCAAAAATTTTTCAAAATCTGTCATTCTTCTATCCTCACCTTATCACCAAATAATGATGAAAGTTTCTCTTGAGCACTTTCTTCTTTTTTACTCTCTAGTTGATATTTTTCAACATATACTGGCTTATTTCTATTTTCTGCTGGTTCATTTCGATACCATTTAACTAATTGATTCTTTTGTTCATCATCAATAGCATATATCATCTTATCTATACCAAATTCTTCATTAACAAATTTGTATAAATCAATATTTGCTTGCTTCTCATTAATAGCATCAGCCTTTACCTTGCTACAAGCAATTATTATGGCATCTTTGTTAGAAGCAAATAAATCTGTATTAACTAATAAGTTATAGCATTTTATCTTATCAGGTTCATACTTATATAGACTTAATTTGTTATAGATAATCATATCGTTTATCTTTAGGTCTCTACTTGCATCCAATAAAATCTTAAACAAGAAATTTAAATCAATATCTATTAATTCATTGTTGTATTCTTCTTTGATTTCTTCTTTAGGTTCTGGAATTACTTCTTCCTTAACTTCTTCTATAACTTGTTTTGTTTCTTGCTTTATCTCTTTAACTTCTTGTTTTACTTGTTTATTTGTAACAATATTAGACATCTTAATAAAACATAGTTCTAGATATGCTAGAAAGTTTTGATTTTGTTTTTCTTTATTTATACAAGAATATAAATAATCAATATCATTTAATAGATTATCAATAGATCTATTATTTAAAATATCCTGTGCTTCAATAGTATTTAATTTATTTAATAATGAGGCATTAGCGTTATTAGAATATAATAATGCATCTTTAGCAATCTCAATTAAATCACTAACAAGATTTTTTAAATCTGCACCTTGAGCATATATTTTTCTTAAGTCACTAACAACTTCATTTATTTGTTTGTTATTTATTTTTTTATATAACTCAACCTCTTTACTTGTTGAAGTTAATCCATATATTGCTTCAACATCTTCAAGTTTTATTTCTTGAGGATTATAAGCAAGACATTGTTCTAATAAAGATAAAGCATCTCTTAATCCGCCTTCAGCCATTCTTGCGATTTCATTAATAGCTTTTTCTTCAAATGGTATTCCTTCTTTATTTAATATTTCAATAACTTTTCTTTTAATATCATAGATATTTATTTTAGAGAAATTATATCTTTGACATCTACTTAATACAGTTGGAATTATCTTTTGGGGATCAGTGGTTGCAAGTATAAAAATAACATGTGCTGGTGGTTCTTCTAATATCTTTAATAAAGCATTAAAAGCAGCTGTTGTCATCATATGTACTTCATCGATGATATATACTTTATATTTTCCAATTAATGGTGCATATGGTACTTGTTCAATAATATTTCTAATTTCATTAATACCATTATTACTTGCTGCATCCATTTCAATAATATCAGGATGATTGCCATTTAAATAAGCCTTACAACTACTACATTCATCACATGTTTCTTCGTTGAACTTTTCACAATTTATAGCTTTAGCAAATAATTTAGCGACCGATGTTTTACCTGTTCCTCTAGGTCCAGCAAACAAATAAGCATGAGCTATTCTTTTATTCTTAATAGCATTTAATAAAGTCTTAATTATATAATCTTGGCCAACAACTTCTGAGAATTTTGCTGGTCTATATGTTCTGTATAATACTTGATAGCTCATGGCATTATTATATTACAGAAATATACTTAACTCTTTTTATTTTAAATATTTCCCGGGTGTTATTTCCTTTTATTTCTAAAGAATTCTTTTAGTAATTCACTACACTCTTTTTCCATTATTCCATAATCGATTTCGGGATAATGATTAATGTTTTTTATCTCTAAGATATTTATATTGGAAGTGATTGCTCCACCTTTTGTATCTTTACAAGCAAAATATAATTTTTTGATTCTTGAGTTAATGATTGCACCAGCACACATCATACATGGTTCTAGTGTTACATACATTTCACAATCTTTTAAATACCAATCATTAATTTTCTTATTAGCCTTTTTAATACACTCTATTTCCGCATGAAAGATTGCTGAGTTCTTCTTTTCTTTTTTATTGTGTGCTCTAGCTATTATCTTTCCATCTTTTACAATAACACAACCTACAGGGACTTCGTCTTCAGCAAATGCTTTATGTGCCTCTTTATAGGCTGCTTGCATAAATTTATTTTCCATATATAAAAAGTGGTACACACAATCAGAGGTTCGTATGGCTGCTTGCTTCCGCACCTGACCAAGTTAGAAACATGAATGTTGTACCACTAATATTATAGTATATTATTCGAATATCTTGTAATCGAGTTTTGTATAATTTTCAATTACTTGTTTTATCTCAGGATATGATGGACTATCATTTCTTTTGATAATAACGATATTCTCACAACCTGTTGCGATTGCTTCTTTGATTGACTTAGGAGAATCTTCAAATATTACTGCATCGACAATATCTATACCTAATCTTTTAGCACATTCTAGATACATATCTGTTTTATTAGTGTATTCTCCTGTATCATAGACTGTCTGATTATAATCAAACCATCTATCTAATTTTAATAAGGAGTAATAGAAATCAACATTATATTTAATAGATGAGGTACATAATATTACTGGAATATCTTTTTCTTGTAAGTAATCTAGTAATTGTTCTCCACCTGTTAATATCTTATTTCTATTTTTTTCAATGCATAAATTTTGATATACCTCTTCCTTATGAAAGGCATAGTAATCTATATCTTTTTGTTTAGCTTCAATTCCAATTAATTCATAGGCTTTGCTTATTATTTGATAATTCATATATTGTTTTGCTTCAACATAGAACTTTTCAAAGTCTATTTTATCTTGTGCTATTTCTTGAATGATTATTTGCCAAGCATCATGGTTAAGATCATGATCTAGAAACAAGGTACCATTGAAATCAAAGCATACACCTTTAATATGTTTCACGTGGAACATCCCTATTTAACTTCAATTTTCTCTAAACCACCCATATATGGTTGAAGAACCTTAGGGATATTAATAGAACCATCTTCGTTATAATTATTTTCTAATAAAGCAATTAATCCTCTAGGAGATGCCAATACTGTATTATTTAATGTATGAACAAAGTGATTTCCTTTTTCACCTTTCGCTCTAATGCCTAATCTTCTAGCTTGAGCATCACCTAAATTTGAACAAGATCCAACTTCAAAGTACTTTTGTTGTCTAGGAGACCATGCTTCAATATCACATGATTTAACCTTTAAATCAGCTAAATCACCAGAACAACATTCTAGTTGTCTTACTGGAATATCTAGATTTCTAAATACTTCAACAGTATATTTCCACATATCTTCATAATATTTCATGGAATCTTCTGGTTCACATAATACTATCATCTCTTGTTTTTCAAATTGATGAACTCTATATAATCCTCTTTCTTCTAGGCCATGAGAGCCACCTTCTTTTCTAAAACATGGAGAGTATGATGTCATTCTAATAGGTAAATCTTCGGATTTAATTAATTGTCCTTGGAATCTACCAATCATTGAATGTTCTGATGTACCAATTAAATATAAATCTTCTCCTTCAATCTTATACATCATTGCTTCCATTTCATTAAATGACATAACACCAGTTACAACATTTGAACGAATCATGAATGGAGGTATAGCATAAGTAAATCCTTTAGAAATCATATAGTCTCTAGCATAGGCAATCATAGCTTCGTGTAATCTAGCAACATCACCTAATAAGAAATAGAAACCTTCACCTGATGTTCTACCTGCTGCTTCTTTATCTAGACCGTGAATCTTATCTAATATATCAGCATGGTGAGGTATTTCATAACTTGGTACTTTAGGTTCACCAAATCTTTGTACTTCAACATTTTCAGAATCATCTTTACCAACTGGAACAGAAGCATCAATGATGTTAGGAATCTTCATCATTATTTGTTTAATCTTTTCTTCTAACTCTGGTTCTTTTTGTTCGCAAAGAGTTATCTCTTCACCAATCTTTTTTACTTCTTGTTTTACCTTCTCTGCTTCTTCTTTTAATCCTTTTGACATCAAGGCACCAATTTCTTTAGAAGAAGTATTTCTTTGTGAACGAAGTTCGTCAGCTTTAGTTTTTAATGCACGGTAATCTTCATCTAGTTTTTTAACTTCATCTACTAGTGCTAGTTTGCTGTCCTGAAATTTCTTTTTAATGTTTTCTTTAACTAGTTCAGGGTTTTCTCTAATTAATTTAATGTCAATCATTTTTCTCTCCTTAAAATAAAAAGGCACCTTCTTAAAGGGCGGAAGTTCCGCGGTGCCACCTTGTTTTATCTCTTTTACACTTAACGCGTGTTTCACGTGGAACATTAATCCAACTATAAGGTAGATTCATTAAATTCTTATTAATAGGTTTCACCATCCCCTATCTCTCTATAAATAGTAACTTAACTACTAATCCTTAATTCGCAAATAAATAATATCATTTATGTTTATTTTATAAAAGTGTTATATTTTTTCCTGGGCAATATTTAATCTTTATTGTCGTTTTTTTATATATCAATAGAAGTTTCAAAAAGAAAAACCTGTTTCCAGGTTATTCTTCATCTTCTTTTTCTTCAACATGTTCCATAACACTTATGGCAGATACCACACTTCCCTCTTCTGGTTTCATTAGTCTTACACCTTGAGTAGCACGGCCCATAGTTGTTACTTTAGCTAGATGTATTCTTATAACAATTCCATCGCTTGACATGATAAGACAATCTTCATTTCCTTGTACTGCTTTAAGGGCAACTAGTTTTCCAATCTTATCATTGATATTGATTGTCTTTACACCCTTAGCACCACGAGATGTTTCACGATATTCTTCAATTGGTGTTTGTTTACCATATCCATTTTCAGAAACTACTAGGATCATCTTTCCTTCTTGATCAGTACACATACCAATTACTTCGCTATCATCTACTGCCATACCTTTAACACCACTGGCAGTTCTGCCCATTTGTCTTACACCTCTTTCATCAAATCTTACTGCTTTACCATTTGCGGCAGCAATGATGATTTGTGATTTACCTAATGTTGGTCTAACGGCAACTAATTCGTCATCTTCTTTTAAAGATATTGCAATCTTACCATTTTGTCTGATTGATTCAAATTCCTTAGCAGCAACACGTTTTACTAGACCCTTCTTAGTTACGAAGAATAAGTATCCTTCAATTTCACTTTCTTTGTCTATTGGTACCATGGTCATGACTTTTTCATCTTTTTCTATATTGATGATATTAATCATTGGTATACCTTTAGCGTTTCTTGAAGCTTCTGGAATATTGAATCCTCTAATACGATATACCTTACCTTTATTAGTAAATACTAATAGATGATCATGAGTTGATAAAGTAATATTTTGACTAATTACATCATCTTCATTTAGTACCATTCCTTTAACACCTCTACCACCACGATTTTGTAGTCGATAAGTATCAATAGGAAGACGTTTAACATATCCTGAATTTGAAAGAGAAATGATTACTTTATTTTCTGGTATTAAGTCTTCGTCTAAGACATCAGTTTCAGCTTCTAAGATTTGTGTACGTCTTTTATCATTAAACTTATTTTTAATTTCTGTTAATTCATTTTTAACTATTTCTACAACACGAGAGTGATTTGCTAAAATATCTTTTAAGTCTTTGATTTCAATATATAAGTCTTTTAATTCTTGAAGTATCTTTTCTCTAGATAGACCAGTTAGTCTTCTAAGTTGCATACTTAATATTGCTTCACCTTGTGTTTCATCAATATTAAATTCTTCAAAGAACTTATCTTTTGCTTCTTTATCATCTTTAGAATTTTTAATGATTTCAACAATACGGTCAATATTTTCGATTGCTGTTTTTAAGCCTTCTAAGATATGAGCACGTTTTTCATCTTCATCTAGATCAAACTTTGTTCTTCTTCTAATTACTTCATATTGATGTTTAATATAACATTGAATTAATTCTTTTAATGATAGAAGCATTGGTTTATTATCAACAAGTACATTGTTGTTTATACCAAATGTTGCTTCTAGTGGTGATAATTTATAAAGTTGATTTAATACAACTTCTGGTTGAATTCCTGATTTTAGTTCTATTTCAATTCTGATACCATTTCTATCATTTGATAAATCTCTTAAGTCAACAATTCCTTGAACAGTTTTTTCATTTACTAGTTCAGTAATCTTACTACGTAAAGCAAGTTTATTGACAAGATATGGTATTTCAGTAACAACCAAAAGGTGTTTACCATTTTTCATTTCTTCAATATCAACTTTAGATCTTATAACAATTGTTCCTCTACCAGTTTCATAGGCTTGTCTAATGCCGGACCTACCCATGATATAACCACCGGTTGGAAAGTCAGGTCCAGGTATATATTCCATTAATTCTGTAGTTGAAATATCAGGATTGTCCATAACAGCAATAACACCATCGATAGTTTCACCTAGGTTGTGAGTTGGCATATTTGTTGCCATACCAACAGCAATACCCATAGAACCGTTAACTAATAAGTTAGGAAATCTTGATGGTAATACAACTGGTTCTTTATTTCTTGCATCATAATTATCTTTAAAATCAATAGCATTTTTATTAATATCTTGTAGAAGTTCTAAAGATAGTTTAGTCATACGGGCTTCGGTATAACGCATTGCTGCTGCACCATCACCATCAACATTACCAAAGTTACCATGTCCATCTACTAATGGATAACGATAGGAAAACTTTTGAGCCATACGAACCATTGTGTCATAGATAGCAGTATCACCATGTGGGTGATATTTACCCATAACTTCACCAACTATATTAGCTGATTTTACATGTGGTTTATCGGGTGTAAAGCCTGCTTTATACATACCCCACATGATTCTTCTATGTACTGGTTTCATTCCGTCTCTTACATCTGGTAAGGCACGGTCAATAATTACTGACATGGAATAACTTAAGAAGTCTTCTCTCATTTCAGAAGAGATATTGACATCTTTGATATTTCCGTGATTAAAAAATCTGTTATCTAGTTCTGCCATGAGTCCTCCTATACATCCAAGTTCTTAACAAAGTGGGCATTTTCAATAATGAAGTTCTTTCTTGGTTCAACTTCATCACCCATTAACATTGAAAATACTTTATCTGCATCTATAGCATCTTCAATAGTTACACGTTTTAATGTTCTGTGTTCTGGATCTAGGGTTGTTTCCCATAATTGTTGAGGGTCCATTTCACCTAATCCTTTATATCTTTGTACATCATATTCAATATCGCCGAAATCACGTTTTGCGATTTCAAGTTCTTCATCGGTATAACAATAACGAATCATCTTTCCTTTAAATATCTTATATAGTGGTGGCATTGCCAAATATACATAACCACCTTCAATTAATGGTTTAAAGAAACGATATAAGAAAGTAAGCATTAAGGTTGAAATATGTTGACCATCAACATCGGCATCGGTCATGATTACAATCTTGTGATATCTAAGTTTTGATATATCAACATCAGCACCAAAACCACAGCCAAAGGCATTAATCATCATTCTGATTTCAGCATTATCAAAGATACGATGTTCTCTAGCTTTTTCAACATTTAGAATCTTTCCTCTTAAAGGTAAGATAGCTTGAAACATTGAATCTCTTCCGTCTTTTGCGGAACCACCTGCGGAATTACCTTCGACAATATATATTTCACAAATTGAAGCATCAGTACTTGAACAATCTACTAATTTAGTTGGAAGATTTAATCCATCCAAACCATTTTTTCTTCTTGTTGCTTCTCTTGCTTTTTGGGCAGCTAATCTTGCTTCTGATGCTGCTTTTGCTTTATTAATAATAATTTTAGCTATATCAGGATTTTCTAGGAAATATCTTTTTAAGAAATCACCAAATATTTTATTTACTACTGGTTTAACTTCAGCATTTCCTAATTTACCTTTTGTTTGTCCTTCATATTGTGGATCTGGATGCTTAATAGAAATGATGGCTGTTAATCCTTCTTTTAAATCATCAATAGTTAATTTTTCATCATCATTTTTAAATAATTTATTATCTTTACCATAACTATTAACAACTCTAGATAATGTTTGTCTAAAACCATCTAGATGCATACCACCATCAGGAGTAAAGATATTATTACAGAAGGAATAAGCTTTTTCGGAATAGTTAGTATTATATTGAACAGATATTTCTACTGAAATACCACTCTTATCATCATAACCATCACAATATAAAATATCATCAAATAATTTTGTTTCTCCTTCATTTAGAAAAGCAACATATTCTTTGATACCGCCTTCATAACAGAATTCAGTTGTTCCTTTATGTTCATCTTCTTTATCCCAATTAAAGATAAATTTAATACCTTTATTTAAGAAGGCCATTTGTCTAAGACGATTAAATAAGGTGTCATAATCATAGATTGTTCCTTCTTTAAATATTTCATCATCAGCTTTAAATCTAACTAATGATCCTCTTTCATTAATATCACAGGTTCCTATTTCTTTTAGAGGATGTTCAACCTTACCACCATTATTAAATCTAACAAAATATTTTTTGCCATTTTTAAATATTGTTACTTCTAGCCATTTTGATAAGGCATTAACAACAGAGGCACCAACACCATGTAGACCACCAGAAACCTTATATGCACCTCCACCAAACTTACCTCCAGCATGTAACACTGTAAAGATTGTTTCAACAGTAGATATCTTAGTTTTAGGATGAATCTCGGTTGGCATACCACGACCATTATCTCTAACGGATACTACATCATCTGAATCAACTCTAATATCAATTTCTGAGGCATATCCGGCAAGAGCTTCATCAACTGCATTATCGACAATTTCCCATACTAGATGGTGTAAACCTGCAGAAGAGGTGGTACCAATATACATACCTGGTCTTTTTCTTACCGCTTCTAGACCTTCTAAAACCTGAATATCATCAGATGTATAGTTGTCATGTTGAATACTTGTATTAGACATCTTTTTCCTCCTTTAATTCAATCAATTTATATTTCTTAGTAATATTTATCTTATCTATATCAGTAGTAGTAATTATTATTTGAGCATCATCTGGTAAGATATCAATTAATCTTTCTTGATTATCTTTATCAAGTTCTGACATTATGTCATCTAATAAAATAATTGGAGTAACTTTTGTATTTTCTTTAATATATTTTATTAAGGCAAATTTAAAGGCAATTAATGCCATTCTTTTTTGTCCTTGAGATGCAATATTATTTAAATTATCATCATCAATTAAGAAATAATAATTATCTCGATGTGGTCCAAAGGTTGCATAGTGATAATAGTAATCACTTGTAAGAGCATTATCTAAAGATTTTTTAATATCATCAATCTCACAACATTTTTTATAAATAATTTTTATTTTTGATTTACTATTAGATATCTTTTGATAGTAATCACTAATATATTGATTAATAAATTCAATAAATTTATTTCTTTCATTAATTATTATTTGAATCTGAGGAATCATTGATTCATTAATAAT
>CAVDLK010000027.1:0-11574 GCA_963609745.1 Erysipelotrichaceae bacterium
GTGTAATTCTATTACGCAAATCAAATATATTGCTATTATACTTTGCGTGTTTACGCTTATAGTAACAGCAATAATTCTTTTCAAATATAATGATGAATCATCAATCAAACGAATAAAGAAATCTCTACTATTAATAATTCTTACATTGTTATTATTGTGCCTTATCCAAGTTCTTGTTAACTGGATGATATCAATTAATTACTGATTATTCTAATTATTTTATTAAAATACCATATATCAAAATAATCTTTATTTTATAAATTATTTTCCACACTATTGTCTTATTTTGCCATAAATGGCAATAATATTTTATATATGTTTAATTATTATTGATACAAAAAATGCAACAGTATTGTTGCATTTAGTGTTTAGATTTAAATGATAAATTATTTACTTGTTTTCTTAGTAGTCTTTGTTGTTTTCTTTGTTGTAGTCTTCTTTACAGGTTTTGCATCAACATCAAAATCTATTTCTCTTTCAATTTCTTCTAATAATAAATCTGGGTTTTTAAATATGTGATGTATTAGTTTTAAAGACTTAACAAAGTAGAATCCATCAGCAATTCTTTCATCAAGAATTATTGTGGTTGGTAAATATTCTCTTTTTGTTTGTGGGTCAGTAAATGCTGTACCAATAGTAGCCATAATTGAACATGTGCCATAATTTGATAAATGATGGTATGGAGCACCAGCACCAATAGAACCTAAATTAGATAACAATACTGAAGAATAGTTTGGATCACCTTTAGTTAAAGAATCAGGCATAATTCCATGATATTCAAGTCTAGATAATACCCAGAATAAGAAAGTTAATATAGGTCTAGGTAATTTACCAACAAAGTCCATAGTACCAGTTAAATCATTTTTACCTTCACTTCTTGCTTTTTTAACATCACCATTAATGATTCGAGAAACATCAGAAATATTCATTTCAGGTTTACATTCCATACACATCAATATTTCTTCTGCTTGATCATCAAATTTTTGTTTTGCGACAAATGATAAAGTTATTTTTTTTCTTTGCCAATAACGTCTACCAGCAATAAAGATATTCATCTTTGGTCTATGGTATATTGTTCTAGCTACGGCATAACAAACACAATGGAATAATTTTAATTTGCTTTCAGAACTCTTATTGTATTTATTAATAAATTTATTTAATTCCGTAATATCAAAGTTCTCAGTAATTGAAACCTCAGATTCAGTTCTTTTTGGCATTACATAAGGAACTATTGAATGAAATGGATCTAAATTTCCTATAAATGTTGCATCTTTTCTTTTTGGCATCTTCTTTACTCCCCTTAAAAACTACTTAATTTTTCTTAAATCTACTCTATTGTACTTCCCTTTAATTATACAAACTAAGTCTTTATAATTACGAATTATCATTAGTATCGCTGATATAAGAACTAGTATTGTTGTTTCTATTCCTAAATATTTATAAGCAATTGGTATAGCGACTATTGGGAAAGTAACAGCACCTAAATTTAATTTGCCACTGATAGCTACTACTATTGCTGCTACTAATAAACTAATCCAAAAATATTTAGGCATTATGACAATAAACCAAATAATAGTAACTAGAACACCTTTACCACCATTAAACTTCCTATAGAATGGAAAGTTATGACCTAATATACAACCAAAGCCAGCATAGATATAATAGTTATTTCTAAATATCAAATAAGAAATAAGCATTGCTAGAATAGCTTTTAAACTATCACCAATAAAGACAATTAATCCTTGTTTAAAACCAACATTAAGCATGATATTAGCCATACCGGGATTACCTCTATGAGGTGCTTCAGGATCTATTTCTTTTACATCGATATTATTTGCCTTGGCTACTATTTCTGCTGTTAAGATACAGCCAAATAGATAACCGATTATTAAACATATTAACTTTCCCATATTTATTCCTTATTACGCTTTTCGATTTGTTTAATCGTTAGACCAGTATTATAGAAATCCTTAACAGAACAGCCAGCTCTACCGCCGCCACTACTTGCACAAGCGCAGGCACAACTTGAAGCGCAGGCACAGCTTGATACACAAGCACAACTTGATGAAGCACAAGAACTTCTTCCTCCACTTCTTCTTGAATAATTCTTATTACGAACTCTAACTTTATTACTAGTTACATGTACATTGACAAAGACATCAGGCGATGATGTTGCATATAAACCATCATTAGAAAAGTTTTTATAAGTTTGATAGTTTGGATCATCTTCTTCAATTATCTCTTCTGATTTAATAAAACTTCTGCCACAATACTTACAAACTGTTTGCTGTTTATCTCTTGCAGCACCACACCCTGGACAAGTTGGATAATATTCAATTAAAGTACGCTTAATTTTCTTAACAGTTTTTGTGGTGAAACCAGAATTTTTATACTTCTTTATAAGTAAAACAACAATAATGATAGGTGATATTAAAACTCCAAAAAATACAAGGAAAAATAAAAACTCAAAAATTGTTAATAATACATCTTCTACTCCGAAACTATCATCATAATCATAATCGTAGTCATAGTCATAATCATCATCTTCATAACCTCTATTTAGATCAAAATTATAAGCACCAGATGGATAATATACATTAACAGTATATCTTTCTCCACCCTTTAGACTTGTTTGCCATACTAAATAATTATCAATTACTTCAGCAGCAGGAGAATAATTATCAACATGTTCATTATTCCAAGATATCTTTAAATTATCGACATTGGCAGAATCAAACCAAGCAGGAGTAAATTCGTAATTAACATAATCATTTCCTTCGGTAAAGGAATACATATAATCTTGAACTAATTCAAATTCAAAGATTGCTGTTTGACCTTCATAATAATCCTCGTTAAAGTCTATCTTTAATGTTCCACTAGAAGATTGATAATTTATATCAGAAATATTAGAAGTTAATGCTGTAAAACTTACATAATGTGAATTAGGTATACCAATCTCCGCATAAATTAATGGTCCTATCTCATCATCTAATACCAACCATTCAATATGGTAAATCATCTTTAATGTACCATCATCTTGAACATCTATCTTAATTTCATAATCACTTATTTCATCAATATATTCATCAGCCCTAATTTCTTTAAATGAAATAGTAGAAAATACTAATAAAACAATAGTAAAAATCTTTAATATCCTTTTCATTTAAATACCTCCTTGTCCCTTACGTAAAGGACAGTTTCCTAGCATTAAAGAAGAATAATCTCTTCTCTTTTTACAGAAAGGATGATTCCAAATATCCTTCCAATCATCAACAAGAATATTTCCTAAGCAATTATCTGATAACCAACTTTGACATGGTACAACATTGCCATTAGGAGTGATGGCCATATTACTTAAACATGCTCCACAATTTGGTCTAGCAATAGCAAGTTCTTCAAATATATCATCTTGTAGCCAACCAGGAGAAGTAAAGTTAATCTCCATATCATTGGCAAAGGCATAAGCACAAGCATCCTTTAAAATATCTTTTAACTCAAATGGACTAAGTTGCAAGTTAGTAGATTCATCCTTAGTAGCATTACCAGTAGTAATTAAACCAGAACAAGTTACATAAGTAACTCCCAAATCATGTAAGAACTTTAATGTTGAAACATAATCTTTATTTAAAGTACAAAGTGGTGTATTAATACTAGGATTTAAACCTACTTCAATTGCATTTTTTATACCATTAACAGTATCTTGATAGTGTTTGCCACCAACTAATTTATTATGTATATCTTCATCATAAGAATAGAAAGTAATTTGTAGACCATCTAATTCAGCATCCACCAAACCCTGACAATATTCTTTTGTTAGCTTTATGCCATTAGTATTTAATCTACTTACAAACCATCTAGCATATTTAATTAATTCAAATAAGTCATCTCTTTGTGTTGGCTCTCCGCCAGTAAAGGTGATTTGTGGAATACCAACTTTACGACATATATCTAATACTTGTTTCCACTCTTCAGTACCAAGTTCTTCTTCCTCGCTATATTTTTGATCAGCAGCATAACAATGAATACATTTTTGGTTACAATGCCACTTACCTTCACGAGTCATAGCAGATACCATAATATCCATGCGGTGAGGAGCATTCATATAATCAGCATAATCACCAATACTTATCCAATCAATATCTTCACTTGGAACTTTACCAACAGCAATATTTTTAAAAGTATCAACTATTCTATTAATATCATTTTCAAAATTCTTCTTACTTAAAAAAGGAAGAACCTTTTTCGCATTCATATATGCTACATCATATATATTATTTAAATCATCATCACTAATTTCCTTACCATCATAAGTATTAACTTCCTTAATAAATTCCACTAACATTACAGTCCATGTAGGATTTAATGGCAATATATCTCTACCATTAACAATTATTAAACTAGAATTAACACTTTCATCACTTTTCCCAGGAATCAAATGAATCCTAATTGCCCCAGGTCCATTAGGATTGAATGTAGTTTGAAGAACTTCGGTGAAATTCTCCTCCATAAATTTTTTTAATCTTGATTTAAACATAATATTAGCCCCTTACATATCAATATTATTATAAATTTTATTAACACTACTAGTTATATCCAAAATTATTAGTGGTCTAAATGTGGTAAAAAAAGATAGATTTAGACCACTAATAATTATTTAAAGATAAAAGTTATTCGCAAAGAGCCTTTGCTATTAGTTCAGCAACCTTACTTATAGTTAACTCATCTTCCTTAGTAAAACGATTGTAGATTGGTGAATCAATATCTAAAACACCTATTCTTGAATCTGAATAAGTTAAAGGTACTACTAATTCTGATTTAGATGCATTGTCACATGCGATATGTCCTTTAAATTCATGTACATTGGCAACATTTAATAATTTATTTGTCGAAAAAGATGTTCCACAAACACCCTTATCAATATCAATTAACTCACAAGCAACTCTTCCTTGAAATGGCCCTAAATGTAATTTATTATCTTTCAATAGATAAAAACCTACCCAATTAATATCAGACATATTCTCATTAATTAATGCTGACATATTCGCTAGAAAAGATAATTTATCATCTACCTTTTCACAAAATTCTTCCACTTGTTTAACTAAAATATCATTCATCTTTGCTTAATAAACGTGCCTTAATTAATTCATCTTTACATCTAAATAAGGTACTAATCATTTTCTCAGAAAATGCACCACACTCACCAGTTGTAATCATAGTAAATGCTGTTTCTGGATCATATGCTTGCTTATAAACACGCTTTGAAGTTAAAGCATCAAAACAATCCGCAAGAGATACAATTTGGGCAGCAATTGGTATTTCATTACCTATTAAACCATCAGGATAGCCTTTACCATCCCATCTTTCATGGTGATAACGACAAATATCATAACTAAATTCCAAATAATCTTGTTCCCAACAACCCTCTAGCTTTTTCATTATTTCATAGCCAGCATAACAGTGATTCTTCATAATTTCATATTCTTCCGCTGTTAATTTGCCTGGTTTTAATAGTACTGTGTCAGGTATTGCAATCTTACCAACATCATGAAGCATAGAAGTTACTTTGATAATTCTAATCTTTCTATCATCCAAACCATATTCAGGATAATCTTCCATAACTCTTAAAGCCAATATTTCACTGAAATCCCTTACCCTACGAACATGTGCGCCACTTTCTTTGCTTCTTCTTTCAATAACATCACCTAATAATTCCAACACACCATTATTCATATCAGCAATTTGCTTAGTACGAATACGAACTTGTTTCTCTAATTCCTGTTGAATACGTTGTTCTTTCAAATATTCATCCGTAACATCTAGGAAAGCTAAAACAGCATGGTTATCATCAGCACCCCTAATAACTGTCATTTTGAAGAAAGTGTTTTCCTTAGCAGCTTCTGTATATATTGCATAATATTCTTTTTTATTGCTTAGAGTCCTTCTCATATAGGAAATTGAAGTCATTTCCCTCATCATAACCCTATCTTTATCCAAAACTTTTCCTTCAATATAATCTGCCATTGCATTTTCATAATTATCTAAAGCAACAGCCTTATCTTCACCATATTCTTTATATATAGTGTAACTATTGTTAAGTAAATCAATATAATATGCTGAAACATATGAATCAACAAGTAGTTTAATGAAAGTTTCTTGTTCATCACTTGTTTTCTTTAAAGCTAATAAATCATCTCTTAAAGTAACCTCGGCATCAATATTCTTTAAGCCCATTACTATTGACTTAACCCTTCCCTTTTCATCCTTATCCGCAACAGTAAATTTAATCTGATAATAATGGGTCTTTCCATCTAAGTCATAAGGAAAATCAACTATATAAGAAGGATTATTCTTTAAATTTTTTAATATATTTTCTCTTCTAGTGATTTTATAAAAGAAATCTCTTTGTTTTTCATTAATCAAAGAATCAATTAATAAATCATATCTTTTAGTAACCTTCTTTTCTTGTTCATAACCAGGAACTTTTTCACTTATAAATTCACTATATCGATAAATTGTGGCCTCATCTTCTTTTTTATCATCATTAATTTGAATATATTCAATATATTCAAAATCATTGGCAATGTTATTAATAATCCATAACATTCTCTCTTCTTCTTTTTTTCTTTCGCTTAACTCTATTTGTGCCTGATATGCTTCTTCAACATTCTTAATACCTAATATAAATATACCTTCGCCAATATTACTTGCCCTATCAAATTTCGCACGATAATGTTCATATAGATTAGAACTTGTCTTAATACAATAATCATAATAATAAGATTCTTGCTTCTTTAATCTCTCCATTATATGCTTAGCATCAAATTCTATTTCCGCTTCTTTTCTATAGTTCTCCGCAATATTCTTTCTAATATCAGACTTCATTATTTTTTGATAACTACTCTCGTGTTTATTGATATGCGAATTTCTTTGCTTATATTCATCACTCATTCTTAAAGTACGAATAGTATCAGCTTCACTATTGACAATAAATACCGCATCATAGTCATCTATCAAGTTATTCTCTGCTTCAAGTTCTTTTCTATCGTAGCCAGTACCAATCTTGACATATAAGATATAGAAAGAAACTACTAAACCAATACAGTTATATGATTGACCAGTTATAGTTTGTAAGATACCAAAGATAACCATTGGTAGTGGATAAAAAACAAATGAACGATAAACATATCTATCTAATGGATCATGTGATAGTTTAGTTTTATATATCGCAATTATAGAAGCAGCAACTAGATAAGCAATATTACATAAAGCACTATAAAGATGATATGGACCTCTAACATATCCATCATTACTATTTATATAGTAGATAAAATGATTATTTGAAGCGGTGATAGAAAAATATATATTAATTAGACATGGTATAAAAATAATAACTAATAATAAAGTATTGTTTCCTAATTTGCCATTACTATATTTTTCTTGAAATACAAGCCATAAATAAGAAGCAAAAGCACAACATGAGAAATATATTTCTTCAATTAAATATAAAATCCAATCTTCAACATCAACCGTGACATTTTCATAAAAGGCCCAACAAATATCCGCTGCAGTTGCTAGAATACATACTACAAAAAGTGCTACAAGATATTCATTAGTTTTAATATTCTTCTTCCTATCACGTATTTTTAGGGCGATTAAAATATAAAGTATTATTAATAAGCAAAATACTTGAAGGTTTATATAAGGAAATACACCAAAAAAGTCATGCCCCTTCATCTAGTATTATTTTACAACAATTCAAGTAAATTAATGGTAATTAATTATTTTATTGTAGTTGATTTTTAAGGTATAATTTTAATGTATGCCAGCAACCTATGCACATTGGCGTTTTGGTGAAGATTGCTTCCAAATAATGCCAGATGATATTAAAAAGATAGTAAATGATAACCGTGATATCTTTAATCTTGGAGTTCATGGTCCTGATATCTTTTTCTATGATTTAACACATAAAAATATTACTTCTTATGGCTCTAAGATGCATAAATTAGCAGCGATGGATTTCTTTAAAAATAGTAAAGATATCATTAATAATCATGAAGAAAAAGAACAAATGTTAGCTTATATGCTAGGCTTTTTAAGTCATTTCACTCTAGATTCTACTTGTCATAGTTATGTAGAAAGAAAAAGAGAATTCGCTAATATTAGTCACAATTATGTTGAATCTGCTTGGGAAAGACATGTTATTGAATTAGATGGTCGTACACCTAATCTAGTAGATCGTGCAGAATCTTTAAGACCAAACAAAGATATTGCCAAAGTCATTTCTTATTTCTTCCCATTTAATCAAAAAGAAATATTAAGAACTACAAAATGTCAACATAGCATAATCTATATGTTGAATTGTATTAGTATTAGAAAAGATAAATTCTTAAGAACTCTACTAACAAAATTAGGTTTAAGTGATTTTGCGGATTTACTTATTGGTTTTGAAGAAGTAGAAATATGTAAGGATTCTAATTTAAGATTAGATAAATTAAGAAAAAAAGCTTTAAAACAATATGAAAAATTATTAAATAACTATTTAGCATATTTAAAAGAAGATAAAAAACTAATCACATATTTTAATAAAACATTTGATCGTGATGAAAATTACCAAGATATTCAAGTTCTTGATTATGATGAAGAGCTTAAATATAAAGTTTAGTTTTTAAGGAGAAAAAATATGAAAACTTTGTTTAAGAAATTAAACGAGTCCAAAATCTTTAAGGATTTAAGCCCTCAAGAATTTTCATGGGTATTGTATGATGTAGGAAACTCGGCATTTACAATGTTGGGATGTTCACTCATTCCTATTTGGTTTAAATCTTTAGCAGCAAAAGGTGGGGTATCAGCTGATAATCAAACTGCTTATTGGGCACTAGCAACCTCAATCGTTACCATTATTGTTGCTTTAATTGGACCAGTATGTGGTGCTATTGCTGACCACAAAGATACAAAGAAGATATTCTTTACTACCGCTGCAGCAATTGGTGTTATGGGTTGTATCATCAATGGCTTTGCAACTAGTTGGGTATTATTCATCATAATCTATGTTCTAACAAAAATTTCCTACCAAGCTTCATTAACATTCTATGATTCAATGCTTAATGATGTTACTAGTGACGATAGAGCTGATGCCGTTTCAGCATATGGTTATGCTTGGGGATATATTGGTTCTTGTATTCCTTTCACTATTGCCCTAATTGCTTATGTTTTAGGACCTGATATGGTAGGTATTTTATCAGAATCTGTTTCTAGAATGATTGGCTTTATTGTTACTGCTGTATGGTGGTGGTTAGTAACAATGCCTTTAATTAAAAACTATAAACAAATCAATTATGTTGAAGATGATAAAGGTGCAATATCAAAAGCATTCAAAAAGATATTTGCTTCAATTAAGAAAATTGTTGTTCATGATAAAAAAGTATTATTCTTCTTAATTGCCTTCTTCCTATATATTGATGGTGTTGGAACAATTATTGATAACTGTATTAACTTGGGTACTGACTTAGGATTGGATACAGTTGGTCAAGTTATATTCCTATTATTAACACAAGTTGTTGCTTGGGGTGGATCTCTAGTTTTCGCTAAACTTTCAAAGAAAAAAGATACAGTTGAATTAATTAAGATTTGTATTATTGGTTATGCTGTTGTATGTTTATATGCTTTAACTTTACAACACTTATGGCAATTTGCTGTTATGGCATTTGGTGTAGGATGCTTCCAAGGTTCTATTCAATCATTATCTAGATCTTATTACGCTAAGATAATTCCTAGTCAAAACTCTGGTGAATATTTTGGTATCTATGATATCTTTGCCAAAGGTGCTTCCTTCTTAGGATCATTTGTAATATTTATTGTTAAGAAGATTGGTATTAAAACAAATGGTGTATTTAATATCTTTGGTGTTTCTATTAAATCAATAAATGTTGCAGTAGGACTACTTGCGGTATTCTTTATCTTAGGTTGGGTATTTATTGGTATTGCTGATAAGATGCCTCAATCAGAAGAATCAAAGAAATAATTATTATAAAAAGTTGTATAAAATAGGTGTTGCATTGCAACACCTATTTTTGTTATTTTACTTCAAGCTATTTAAATATTGATCTAGTTGTTCTTCTGCTTGGGCAGATTTTTTAACCTTAGGATTATTAAATGCTTTACCCTTATTGACAACCATATAAGGTTTACGTATTGTTTCAAAACTATCTAATGGATTATCATCAACAACTACAAAGTCTGCTGATTTGCCTAATTCGATTGAACCAGTTTCTTTTTCTAGTTCAATGATTTCCGCATTATTTAAAGTTGCCATATATAAACATTTCTTTCTATCTACATCACATAGATAATGTAAATATTCTAGTTCTCTCCACATATCATAATGGGTAATAAATGGACAAACTGTATCAGTACCCAAACCAACTTTAATACCTTCCTTGATACAATCCTTAGTTGCTTGAATTATGCCCTCTAATAATACTTCAGAGTTATATCTTTGAATCTCAGAACCACCAGTTACTTCAGGAGAGAATTTTGCTAGTGGGATGGCTGGAGATAAGGTGCATACTAATATCTTGTTTTTATCTTTAAACATCTTCAAGATTTCTGGAGTCATAGCAGCACCATGTTCAATTGTATCTACTCCATTTTCTAAAGCTACTTCAATACCCTTAGGTGATTCAACATGAGCACAAACTTTCTTTCCTAAACGATGTGCTGTATCACAACACAACTTAACCTGTTCAGCACTCATCTTCATTTCTCCTGGTTCGCCCTTAACCTTAGCATCAAGAACACCACCAGTAATCATAATCTTTATCCAATCAACACCATTCTTAACATTACTTTCAATAAATCTTACAAAGTCCTCATTATCTTTTGCCCCATAAGCAACACTACCTTCCATATGACCATTAGGAACGGTAACAGCTTCATCACACGATAAGATTCTAGGACCATCAAACTTACCACTATTTATCGCATCTCTTAATTGACTATCAAAAGTTCCTAGACCTCCAACTGTACGAATAGTTGTTGTTCCAGATAACATTTCAGTTTGAACTGCATCCCTACATATTTTTTTACCAACTGCTTGTAACAGTTTACTAGACATTACAAGCTTTGCAGCCTTTTTAGAATCACTTTGTTTCTTTTTAGGAAAACCAGTTCCTGGTGTATGAACATGTAGATTAATTAAGCCAGGAATTAAATATTTATTTCCCAAATCTATACCATCTATCAAAGGATCATTTTTCTCAATTGCGACAATCTTACCATCTTCAACAGTAAGCATCATATTTTCTTGTACTTCCATATCCTTAGTACCATCTAGGATATTCACATTCTTATAAATTGTTTTCATTATTTACACCTCACATATCAATTATATATTTTTTTCCATCAAAGTTATTATGATAAAATGCAAAAGAAATGATAAACAACTTTAAATATTCTTTTAATGAAAAAAGATATCACACTTTCAATTACTATTTAAAAAATAAATATGATTGTAAAGTATCAAAAGTAATCCTTGATGCAGGATTTACCTGTCCTAATAGAGATGGAAGTAAAGCC
>CAVDLK010000028.1:0-8725 GCA_963609745.1 Erysipelotrichaceae bacterium
AGTTGGTGGTGATGAATTTATTGTTATATCTAAAGATATTGAACCACAAGTGGCAATAAATGAATTTAAGGAATATTGTTCAACATATAAGTTATTACATTCTGATATGGAACTTTCTGTTTCTGTAGGATATGCTTGTACTAAGGAAGATCCCGGTTTAGATTTTGATAAACTTACATTATTGGCGGATTCAAGAATGTATCAAGATAAAAAGATTATTCATAGTCAATCTAAAATATCTCAATATTAATTATGGAAAAAGATTATAAAGAAAAAGTATTTGAAGCAAAAGTTGATAATATGCATGAAGTATTAGCTTTTGTTGATGAACAATTAGAAAAACACGAAGCATCTATGAAAGCTCAGATGGCTATTGATGTTGCTTTAGAGGAAATGTATGTCAATGTCGCAAATTATGCCTATGGTGAAGAAGTTGGCAAATGTTTGGTTGCCATATGGTTTATTGATGAAGATGCCTATATTCAATTAGTTGATTCAGGTATGGAATTTAATCCTTTAAGCAAAGTTGATCCTGATATTACTTTGAATGCTGAAGATAGAGATATTGGTGGTTTAGGTATTTATATGGTTAAGAAAACAATGGATGAATGTGCTTATCAAAGAATTGATGGTTTGAATATTTTTATAATGCGCAAAACAATAAAATAAGGGGAGAACACGCATGGAAAGTAAATTTGAAAATGATGTACTAACAATATTTCTAGAAGGAAGTGTTGACACAAGTAATGCTGAACAAGTAGGCAAGCAAATTGAAGAAATTAGATCTCAAACCCCTCAAGGAGCCTTAGTTTTAGATTTAGAGAATTTAAAATATATTTCTAGTGCTGGATTAAGACAAATTCTAAAATTAAGAAAAAAGGAAAAAGATTTAAAGATTATCAATTGTTCATCAGAAATATATGAAATTTTTGAAATGACTGGTTTTAGTGAAATGATGAATATTGAAAAGGCTTATCGTAAGATTTCAATTGATGGATGTGAAGTTATAGGTGAGGGTTCTAATGGTATTGTTTATCGTTTAAATCCTGATACTATTATCAAAGTTTATAAAAATAATGATGCTTTAGAGTCAATAAAAAGGGAAAGAGAACTTGCCAAAACTGCTCTAGTTTTAGGTATCAATACAGCAATTCCTTTTGATGTTGTTAAAGTGGATGATAAATATGGTTCAGTATTTGAATTATTAAGTGCTAAATCTTTAACAAAATATATAATTAGTGAACCAGAAAATAAAGATAAATATATTAAGATATTTACCGATATGCTTAAGGAAATTCATAGTACAGAAGTAAAAGCAGGACTTTTGCCTTCTGCTAGACAAGTTGCCCTGTCGTGGGTTGATTGGTTAAATGGACATATTCCTAATGAAACATATGATAAGTTACATAAATTAATTGAAAATGTTCCTGAACAAAATACTATGCTTCATGGTGATTATCATACCAATAATGTTCATTATTCTAATGGCGAAGCTATATTAATTGATATGGATACTTTATCAGTAGGCCATCCTATTTTTGAATTTGCTTCTATTTTTCTAGCATATGTAGGATATGGTGAAACAGATCATAGTAGAACTGAAAATTTCTTAAAGATTGATTGGGATACAGCAACTTACATTTGGAACAAATTAATTGATTTATATTTTGAAGATAAGGATGAACAATTTAAGGAAGATGTTAAACAAAAAGCTAAGGTTGTTGGTTATACTAGATGTTTAAGAAGAACTATAAAACGTGAACCAGATAATACAAAATTAATTGAACATTGTAGAGGTGAACTTATTGATTTAGTTAATAAGGTAGATACCTTGTTATATTAATTATTCATATTATTTTTATCTAAAGTGTTTCCGAACTATTGGAAACATTTTTTATGGTATATTAGTCTAGTATGCAAGCAAATAAGAAACTCAAATATAAAAAAATATTGCTTGGATGATTGATATTATGAACTATGGTATGTTTAAATACAATATTTTATTCAATAAAGAAAGTAGGAGCGTATGTTAAAAACAATAATTGATAATCCCGAATTAGCACAGGATGGAGCAGAAAGAGTTAAATGGTATCGTGAAAAAATGAAGGTCCTAGAAATTTTTAAGAAACGATATGAAAAGGATCAACCATTTAAAGATACAAGCTTTTTAGTATGTATGCATTGCGAACCTAAGGCAGCAGTTCGAACAGAAGTATTATTGGCAGGTGGTGCTAAACAAATTGTATTTGTTGGCAACCTTGGTTCAACCAAACCAGATACTGCAGCTTATATTGCGACTTTACCAAATGTTACAGTTATGGCTAAAAAAGGCGATACAATTGATGATTTAAAATATTATGTCTCACTTGCAATGCAAGAATCTTATGATCTTTTAATGGACAATGGTGCTAGTTTGATGCAACAATATTGGAATCAAAAGGATAAATGGAAACCTGTTGGCGCAATAGAAGAAACTCGTTCAGGAAAATTAATTTTAGAAAAAGAAAATATCACACCTGATTTTCCAGTTTTAGTTATCGATGATTCACCTGTTAAACGTCTTGTTGAAAACGAAGCTGGTGTAGGTCAATCTGTTGTAGATGGTTTTATGCGTCAAACTAGTATGTTGGTTGGCGGAAAAAAGATATTAATTATTGGTTATGGCTATTGTGGAACTGGTATTTCACAACGCTTTAGAGCACTTGGTGCATCTACGATGGTTTATGATACAGAACCTTTACGTTTATTGAAAGCAAAAATTGAAGGACATATTGTTGGAGAATTAGAGGAACTATTGCCACTTGCGGATGTAGTTGTTACAGTAACTGGTAGATTTGATGTTGTATGTGAAAAACAAATTCGTATGATGAAAGATGGAGCAATTCTTTGTAATGCTGGTCACTATAATATGGAAATTGATGTTAAAGGACTAGAGAAAATCGCATCTCATAAAGAAAAAATGCAAGATGGCATTATGGAATATATAGTTGATGGTAAAAAGTTGTTCTTGTTGCAGAATGCTAATCCATTAAATCTATCTTCAGGTGCAGGAAATCCTATAGAAATTATGGAACTAGGTTATGCTTTGCAATTATTAAGTTTAGAAGAAATTAAATATAATTCAAATTTAAAAGGTGGCATACAAGAATTACCAAAATCAATTAATGATGCTGCATGTTCAATATGCTTAAAAGTAGATTAAATATTGTGACTAAATATAATTATTATGTTTGTAAGACTACTAAAAAATATGAAAAAAATATTTGTTTTATTAACTGTATTATTTGTGACTATAAGTTTAGTTGCTTGCTCTTTTGAGGAAGAAGAAAACAATCAGATTGTAAATCCTTGGGTTGAAGTTAATTCATTAGATGAAGCATCAAAGATTACTGGTTTTAAATTTAATGTTCCTAATACTTTTGATACTAAAACAATCACTTTAATTCAAGTTATGAATGATGAACTTATTGAAGTAAGATATGATGATGTTATTTTAAGAAAAGGTAAGGGAAAAGAAGACTATTCTGGTGACTATAATAGTTATGAAATTAGTAAAACAGAGAATATTAATAACATTGATGTTACTTTAAAAGGTAGTAGTGATACTTGTAATTGCGCAACATTTCTTGTTGAGGACTATTCTTATTCAATAAGTGGAAATATTAGCTATGAAATGATGCATCAAATGGTTTCTTATATTATAGAAAACGATAAATAAGGCATCCTTCCTTTTGCTTATATGTTGTGCTACAATGGTCATCATGAGCGAAAAAATAAATACTATTGGTAAAGATTACACAATTGGGGGAATGATAAAGTTCTCTTTAGGACCAGTCATATCAAGGTTATTTACTTCATTACTAGCAACACTTGATGATAGCTTATTTCTTTCAAGATATTGTGGAACTAATGCTTTAGCAGCATTTTCCATCGCTATGCCTTGGTTTATGGTTGTGGATGCAGTGGCAATGCTTCTCGGTTGTATTGTGACTAAATGTTCAATTTTAATGGGAGAGAAGAAAAATGAAGAAGCAAACCGCTCATTTACCACAATGATTGGTATCACTTTCTTTATTGGTTGCCTATTAACACTTATTCTAACTTTATTCAGAAGACAGATATTAACTATATTAGGTGCAACTGATATTTTGATGGATTATGCTTTGACATATATGGATGTATCACGTTTTTATATTCCATTAATCTTAGTTGTTCAATTATTTAATAGAGCATACATTGTAGCTGGAAAACCTAAGATGAATGTTTTTGTTACTGTTTTAAGTACTTTCTTAAACTTCTTCTTTGATTGGCTATTCATTGTTAAGTTGCAAGTAGGCATTGTTGGTGCTGCTTATACAAACTTAATTAGTAATTCCGTGGTAGCAATCATTGGTTTTATATTCTATCTTAATAAAAATAGAGAACTACATTTATCTAAATTTGTTGAAAAACCATTTGAATTGTTTGTTGAAATTTTCAATTTAGGTAAGTCTTCTGCTTTAACATCTCTAGCTATTTCTTTAAATAGTTATATATCAAATATTGTAATGTTACATTATGCTATGGAAGATGGTGTAGCAGCACAAACGATTGTTAATAATATTCAATTTATGTTTATGAATTCTTATTTTGGTTTATTAGGTACAGTTTGTCCAATTGCTTCATATGCCTATGGTGAAAAGAATAAGAAGAAATTAGTTAAGACATTAAAACAAATTATTATTGTAACTACTGGTTTATCAGTATGTATATTCTTGCTTTATTTAGTGGCTAAGAAACCATTAATATCTTTATATTTAATAAATTCAAGTCAAAACAATATGCAACATATGATTGATTATGGAATGGCTATATCGCCATTTGCCTTATTTGTATTTGCTTATAATTTAATAGTTCAAGAATTATTGGCTGCTTTATCTAACTATAAGGCTTCAACAATATTGTCAATGATTGAAAATGTTGTTTTATCTAATATATCAGTTATCCTATTACCTCGTATATTTGGTATTGATGGGGTTTGGTATAGTTTCTTAGTAACAGAGGCTGTAATGCTTATATTTACTTTATATGCTGTATATAAGAATCAAGATGTATATGGTTATGGCAAATCTGGTATTGCTTCTGCAATAGATTAGTTGTAAAAGGAATTAAAAAAAACTAAAATAAAGAGGTAATCGTTAAAAGTAGTAATTATTTTATTTATTTAGAGAGCTGATGTAAGGTGCAAATCAGTTAATGAGAATAATGAACTTGTTTAACAGATGATTAATCGTTACTCGCGTTAAGAGTTTAAGTTAAAAAATAAGGTGGTACCGCGTATTTACGCCCTTGTGCTACCTTTTATTTTTGGAGGGATTTATGAGCGTATTTGACTACAAAGAAATTGAAAAAAAGTGGCAAGATTTTTGGGAAAAGAACGAAACATTTAAAACAGATATTAATGATTTTTCTAAACCTAAATATTATGTTTTAGATATGTTTCCTTATCCATCAGGTGTAGGACTACATGCTGGCCATCCAGAAGGTTATACTGCAACTGATGTTATTAGTAGATATAAACGTATGAAAGGTTTCAATGTTTTACATCCAATGGGCTTTGATTCCTTTGGTTTACCTGCTGAACAATATGCTATTTCAACGGGTAACCATCCAGCTGGTTTTACTAATAGAAATATTGAACACTTTACTGAACAATTAAAGGGTTTAGGTTTTTCATATGATTGGTCAAGAGTTGTTTCAACTTCTGATCCTTCATTTTATAAATGGACCCAATGGATATTTAAACAATTATTCTTAGATGGTTATGCTAGATGCATTGAAATGCCAGTTAACTGGTGTGAAGAACTTGGCTGTGTACTTGCCAATGATGAAGTAATTGATGGTAAATCAGAAAGAGGTTCATATCCTGTTATTCGTAAGAATATGAAACAATGGATTATTGATATACCTGCTTTTGCGGAAAAGTTACTTGCAGGTCTTGATACAATTGATTGGCCTGATTCAACCAAGGATATGCAAAGAAACTGGATAGGTAAATCTATCGGTGCGGAAGTTAAATTTAAAGTAAATGATAGTGACGAGAGTTTTACTGTCTTTACTACAAGATGCGATACATTATTTGGCGCAACATATTGTGTATTATCACCTGAACATCCATTAGTTGATAAGATTACGACTGTAGATAAGAAGCAAGATGTTGAAGATTATAAGAAACTTTGTGCTAGTAAATCTGATATGGAAAGAACGGAATTAAATAAGGATAAGACTGGTGTATTTACTGGTGCTTATGCGATTAATCCTGTCAATGATAAATTAATTCCTATTTGGATTTCTGACTATGTATTAATGTCTTATGGTAGTGGTGCTATTATGGCTGTTCCTGCCCATGATGATAGAGACTATGAATTTGCTAAGAAATTTAATATTGAAATCATTCAAGTATTAGAAGGTGGCGATATCAGTGAAAAGGCTTGGACACAAGATGGTAATCATATTAATTCTGGTTTCCTTAATGGTTTAAATAAAGAAGACGCCATCAATAAGATGATTGAATGGTTAGAAGAAAGAAAAATTGGTAAGAAGAAGATTAACTATAAGTTAAGAGAATGGATATTCGCTAGACAAAGATATTGGGGCGAACCAATTCCTGTTATTTATTATGAAGATGGTACAGTTGGTGTATTAGATGATGAAGACTTACCATTAATTCTTCCTGAACTTGAGGATTATGGTCCATCAAAGACTGGTGCTCCATTAGATAAGGCAACTGATTGGGTTAATATTGAATATCATGGCAAGAAATGCAAACGTGAAACTTCAACTATGCCAGGTTCAGCTGGTTCTTCTTGGTATTTCTTACGTTATATTGATCCTAGAAATGATTCAGAATTTGCGGATTATAAATTATTAGAACATTGGATGCCAGTTGATTTATATATTGGTGGTCCAGAACACGCAGTAGGACACTTACTATATTCTCGTATGTGGAATAATTATCTATATGATAAGGGCTTAGTACCGGTTGCTGAACCATTTAAGAAGCTAGTACACCAAGGATATATCTTAGGTGCTAATGGTATTAAGATGGGTAAGAGATATCCAGAATATGTCGTAAATCCTAGTGATATTGTTAGAGACTATGGTGCTGATACTTTAAGATTATATGAAATGTTTATGGGTCCACTAGAGGCTGATAAACCTTGGTCAACTCAAGGTCTAGAAGGTGCTCATAGATGGTTAGAAAGAGTATGGAGATTATTTATCGAACAAAAAGATAAATTATCTGACAACAATGATGGCTCACTTGACTTTGTATATAATGCTACAGTTAAGAAGGTTAGTGAAGATATTGAAGAATTAAAACTTAACACTGCTATCTCACAAATGATGATATTCATTAATGAATGTTATAAGGTAGATAAGGTATATAAAGAATATGCCCTTAACTTTATTCAAATGTTATCCGTATTTGCCCCACATGTATGTAATGAAATGTATGAGATATTAAGTGGTAAAACTGATTTAGCATATAGAACATGGCCAACATATGATGAAAGCAAATTAGTCAGTGCTCAAAAAGAAGTAGTTGTTCAAGTAAATGGTAAATTAAGAGCTAAATTTATCTGTGATGTTGATGAAAGTGATGACAAATTATATGAAACAGCTTTAAAACAAGAGAATGTCATTAAATTCATTGATGGTAAAGAAATTAAAAAACACTTTGTTATTAAAGGCAAAATGGTAAATATTGTTATCTAGAAGCTTCTTATGGAAGCTTCTTATTATGTTATGATAGTTTTATGAAATATTTATTGATGTGTTTATGCTTATTATTTGATATTGTTTATATCAGTTGTAAGAAAAGAAAAAGATATTTAATAGGTTTAATTGCCAAGTGTTTAGCAGCAATGTGCTTTATTTTAATTGCTTATATGGCAAATAAAGAAAACCCTAGTACTTTTAAATATTATATTCTTATAGGATTAGTCTTAGATGGAATAGGTGATTTATTCTTAGCCTTAAGAAATCTTTTATTAAAAAATGTAATGTTTTTTGTAGGAGCAATTTCCTTCCTATTTGGACATATTACTTATATAAGAGCCCTATTCTTAATAAATAATGATTATCGTATTGAATGTATTATATTTGCGGTCATAATTGGGGCAATACTCTTTATGGTTATGGACAATGCTTGTCGTATTCCTAAGTCTTTAAAATATGTCGGTATTATTTATTGCATCATGATTATTATGATGGCATCTTTTGCGGTAGGTATTTATATAACATATAAATCAAGTTCTAATTTAGTATTTATGTTAGGTGCATTATTATTTGTATCTAGTGATTGTATCTTATTTTTAGATAATTTCTCTAAAGGCGAATCATGGATGCATCCAGTATATTCCTTATTATATTTTTTAGGACAAATATTAATTAGTTTTTCATTACATCTATGATCATAACAATTACTTGTAATCCCGCAATCGATAAAACAATTAAAGATGGTAATACAATTTTTGATATTGGTGGTAAGGGTATTAATGTATCTAAAGTATTAAAAAATCTTGGTGTTAATAGTATATGTACTGGTTTTATTGGTAAAGATAATAAAAATATTATTTATGATAAATTAAATGAATTAGATATAGAACATCATTTTATTGAAATTGATGGTGCTATTAGGACTAATACTAAAAGAATTATTAATGATGAATTAACTGAAGAA
>CAVDLK010000028.1:8735-11412 GCA_963609745.1 Erysipelotrichaceae bacterium
AGATTATTTAAAACAATTTAAGAATGAAATTGTAGTAATTTCTGGTAGTTCAAATGTGGATATATATTTTTATTTAGTTAAATTATTAAGAAAGAATAATAATTATGTAATATTGGATGCTGATAAAGATTTATTAATTGAGGGTATTAAGGCTTGCCCTAATATTATTAAGCCTAATAAAGATGAAATAGGTAGATTATTTAATATGGAATATGATGAAAAGGTAGTAATTGATAAATGTAGAAGATTAAATATGGATTTAATTTGTATATCTTTGGGCAAGGATGGGGCATTATTTATTGATAAGGATAACGTTTATAAAGCTAAAGCTTTAAATGTTAAATGTGATAGTGTAGTAGGAGCAGGTGATGCTATGGTTGCTAGTTTTGCTTATAGTAAGTTAAATAATTATGATATTGTAGATACAATAAAATTAGCGATTGCGACGTCTGCTGCAAGTGTAGAAACAAGTGGTACAAAGGCTCCTAGCAAAGATAGAGTATTTGCTTATCAAAAAGAAGTTAAGGTAGAATTAATATAAGATTTTTTGAAAGGATAATAGTTATGGGGATAAGTTCTTTAATTAGTAAAATTGATGATATTATGTGGGGACCTGCCATGATAGCCTTTTTGCTTGGTACAGGTATATATATGACTATTAAAACCGCCTTTGTGCAAAAATATACCTTTAAGGGAATAAATATATCAATCAGAAAAGATGGTTCAAATAAAGGTGAGTTATCAATATTTGGTGCTTTAATGACAGCTTTAAGTTCAACTATTGGAACTGGCAATATTATTGGTGTTGGTACAGCTGTAGTAGCTGGAGGACCTGGCGCTGTATTTTGGATTTGGATGGGTGGTTTATTTGGTATTGCGACTAAATATGCTGAAACATATATTGCCGTTAAATATCGTAAAAAAGATAAAGAGGGTAAATATATTGGTGGTGCTATGATTGCTTTTGAAAAACTTCAAAAGCCAATAATGGCTAAGTTATATGCGATATTTTGTGCCATTGCTGCATTTGGTATAGGTTGTGCTACACAATCTGGTGCGATTGCTGATTCTTTGAAAGATAATTTTGGTATTAGTACTTATATTACTGGAATTGTTCTTTGTATATTAACAGCGCTTGTTGTTTTTGGTGGTGTTAAATCAATTGCTAGAGTTTGCGAAAAACTTGTTCCTATTATGGGAATTGTTTATGTTATAGGCTGTGTCATTATTTTGATTATAAATGGTAGATATCTACCACAAACTTTATCAGTTATTATTCAATCAGCCTTTACTGGTAAAGCTATAATGGGTGGCTTTGCTGGACTAACAATAAGACAGGTTATGTCCGCTGGTATCAGCAGAGGCCTATTTTCTAATGAAGCAGGTATGGGTAGTGCTCCTCAAGCAAGTGCGGCTGGTGTTGCCAAAAATGCTGTTAAGCCAGCACTTGTAGGTTCTACTGGTGTATTCTGGGATACTATCATTATTTGTTTAATGACGGGTCTAGTATTAGTTTCCAGTATCATCGCCAATGATGCAATCAGTTTGATTGATGGAACAATTCAAACTGGTGCCTTATTAGTATCTAAAGTATTTGGCCAAATTCCATATATTGGAACACCATTATTGATATTTGGTATCTTAACATTTGCTTATTCAACAATTTTAGGTTGGTCATATTATGGTGAGAATGCTGTACGTTACTTATTTGGTAATAAGGCAATTATTCCATATCGTATTTTGTGGATTGTTGTTATATTCTTAGGTGTAGTAATTACTGAAGGTACAGTATGGAAGGTTGCTGATATATTAAATGCCGCAATGTGTATACCAAACTGTATTTTGATTTGGATATTAAAAGATCAAATTCTAAGTGATAAGAAATATTACTTAGATGAAAATCGTTTAGAGGAAGAAGATAAATCATTAGAATAGTATTCACACACTTTTCACCTTAGAAGATTAAAATATAAGTATGCAGAAAGATAATATTTTATTACTATTAACACCTAAAACAGACTTGGCATGTATACAAAATACCATGACAGTTAGGCAGGCTTTAGAGAAGATGAGAGCCCATGGATATATGGCTATACCAGTTATTTCTAAGACTGGTGAATATGTTGGAACTATTACTGAAGGAGACTTATTATATTGCTTAATGGATGAAGATTGTGATTTAGAATCATTATCTGATATTTACATTGATGAAATTATTAGAAAGGAATATACTCCTTCAATTAAAGTAGATACAACTTTTGATGATGTAGCTGCCATGATTACCGAACAAAACTTTGTTCCGGTAGTAGATGATAGAAATATCTTGATGGGTATTATCACCAGAAAGAAAGTATTACAAAAATTATTAAATAGGTTGTAGTTGATTAAGGCGAGTTATACTCGCTTTTTTAATCTTTCATTGAGTGATATTATTATTTTTGTGAAAAAGGAATTAAAGAGAAAACTATTAACTACCACAGCTTTGGTATCTATTTCTTCAAGTGTTTTATTAAGTTCTACCATTGATAATCCTAATGAAATTATCAATAATATGAATATTAAACAAAATAATAATATTGAATATGCTTCTATTAATGAAGATGATGATATTTTAAATGATTATGACCAAGAAAATAATAGTGATTCGAAGAATTTAATTCTTAATTTAATATATAAG
>CAVDLK010000029.1:0-11401 GCA_963609745.1 Erysipelotrichaceae bacterium
CCTAGCACCTTCTACTAAAATAGCAGTAGAACCATTTGACCTATTTTTCCATTTGCATAATTTATCATAAGCTTTTCTTTTCAGTTCCATATTTTCACCTATTTATAAGTTAATTCTTGCATAAGAACCGGTATACGAAAAGTATTTCTAATTAAGACTACAAATTAATTAATTCATATCTAATATAATGAGACATCTTCTCACCTTTTTTTAATATAGGTTTGATATAGTTGCTATAATTAATACCATTTGGATAATATTGGCACTCTAAACATAAAGCTTTATATTGTTTATAAATTAATCCATATTTACCGATATCACCATTTAAATAATAAGAAGTATATAAATGCATATCAGGTAAATCAGAATAAACATTTAGTTGTAACTTATCATTCTTTAATGATGCCATTAATTTATCACCTAAATATTCCCATACATAATTGTTATCAATGCCCTTATCTAATTTACTTAAATTATCTTCTAATCTAGTAAAAGTAGTGAAATCATATGCTGTACCTTTTACATCCTTAACCTCATCTAAAGTTAAAGAATATTCATCAACTGGCGAATATTTATCACTTGTGATATGTAGATATTCATCCATAATATCTTCATCACCTAAATTAAAGTATGAATGATTTGTCATATTAAATAAGGTATCCTTATCACTTTCACCCTCATATGACCAAATTAAATTATTACCATCTAATTTATATGTTACATAAACATTTAAATTGCCAGGGAAACCTTCTTCTAAATCTTTAGAGAAATAATTAAATTTGATTTCTTTATCGCTTTTTTCAACAACTTTCCAATCTTTAAAAGCAAAGCCCTTATCACCACCACCATGTAATTGGTTCATATTATCATTGATACTTAATTGATATAGAACACCATTTAATGTAATTTGACCCTTACCAATCCTATTGGCGTTTCTTCCCACTGAGGCACCGATATTGCCACCTTTAGTCTTGTATTCATCATCGCTATCATAGCCTAAAACAATATCAACACCACTTTTTTTATCAATTAATTTTGTTAATGTAGCACCTAAATCAGCTATTTCAGCCTTTAAAAATTCATTTTCAATAATATGTCTCATATTCATCACTAATAAATAATTAAATTAATTATTTATGCCCTTCTTGACACCATTATATAATGATAAATATTTCATAATAGTAGAAATAATATTAATATGACATTAACTTATTATCAATATGTTCGTTATTTTCAAATTGAGCCTTATATAATTTCTTATATATTCCCTTATTCTTTTTAATTAATTGTGTATGAGTTCCTGATTCAACAATCTTACCACCTGATACTACTAATATCTCATCAGCATTCTTAATAGTTGACAATCTATGGGCAACAATAATAGTAGTTCTACCCTTCTTTAATTCATTCAATGATTCTTGAATTAATAATTCTGTTGTATTATCTAAAGCACTAGTAGCCTCATCTAAAATTAAGATTGGAGGATTCTTTAAAAATACTCTAGCAATCGCCAATCTTTGTTTTTGACCACCAGATAATCTAACTCCTCTTTCACCAATTTGGGTATCAAAACCCTCTGGTAAAGACATAATATAGTCATAGATATTAGCTCTTTTGGCAGCCTCAATTACTTGTTTTTTCTTAGCATTTAAATTGCCATATAAAATATTTTCATAAAAAGTACCAGAGAATAAGAAAACATCTTGTTGGACAATACCAATACTAGCTCTTAATGATTTCATAGTTATATCATTTATATTTTTATTATCGATTAATATTTCACCTGTATCAACATTATAAAATCTTGGAAGTAGATGACAAATAGTAGTCTTACCACCACCACTTGGCCCAACTAAAGCAACAGTACTACCTTTTTTAACTACAAATGATACATCATCTAAAACTTCCTTCTCCTCATTCTTAACATATGAGAAAGTAACATTTCTAAACTCTATATCACCATTTAAATTCTTATAATTCTTAGCGCCAGCCTTATCTTCTTCTTCCTTTTGATCCATAATTTCAATAAATCTTTCAAAACCAGTTGTACCCTCTTGTAGTTGTTCTGAGAAATTAACTAGCGTATTAATAGGATTAATAAATAAATTAATTGAAACAATAAAAGTAGAATAATCACCAAAGTTTATCTCGTTATTAAATAAAAATATACCACCAGCAATTAAACAAACAACATTAAAGATATCAGTAATAAAAGTAGTACTAGAATTATATAAAGCAAAATATTTATAATGATTTCTTCTAGCCTCAACAAAATGCTTATTATCAACATCAAACTTTTCTAATTCCTTTTGGGCATTATTGAAAGCCTTAGTTACTCTAATACCCGATATAGAAGATTGAGTATTATTGTTTATTTCCGAAATATACTTTCTAGAATTTGTAGAAGCCTCTTGTCTTTTCTTTCTTAATTTCAAAGAAACAAAAAGCAATAAAGGAACACAAGAAAAGATAATAAGTGTAAGTTTTAAACTTATTGTAGATAAATATATAAAAGATAAAACAAGCATGATTGTCGACATGAAGATATTCTCAGGACCATGATGCGCTAACTCACAGATATCAAATAAATCTGAAGTCATACGTGTCATTATTCTTCCTGTCTCATTATTGTCATAATAAGAAAATGGTAATCTTTCCAATTTATCAAAAAGATCCTTTCGCATATCTGCTTGAATATAAGCACCCATCATATGACCATAATATTGAACAAAAAATCTTAAAGCATATCTTAATATATAAATAATAAATAAAACAATACCAAATTTAATTATTAATTCTTGCTTTTGATTAGGAATAAAATCATTCAACATTTTTCTAGTAATAATTGGATAAATCATCCCTGTCAAAGATATCAACAAAGATGCTGACATATCAGCAATAAATAATTTCTTATATGGTTTATAATAAGCAATAAATCTTTTCAACATGCTTAATTATTCTAGCATAACTTAACTTTATTAGGATAAATAATTATTCAACAATCCAAGTAACATATATTTCTTCAGTTTCTGTTCTTTCTTTAGCGGATAATTCACTACTTAACATATTCATACATCTAGCACTACCTAATTCAATAGAATCCTTCCCTAACATTACTGAATCATCATATCCTTCATCGCTTACATATTCTATTCCCTTTATACTTTGATTATTTGCGGAAGCTATTATTTCTGCCTTCTGTTTAGAATTTTTAACTGCTTCCTTTAATAAATCCTTATGAATTTCATCCACATTAGAAACTATATATGAGGTACTATATTTAACATTTAAATTATTATCACCAATAATTTCTTGAATCTTATTATTTATATCCATACAAAACTTTGTTTTAAAAGATATCATTCTTTCGACACACTTATATGTTATTCTTCTTTCATTATGATTCTCATATTCCTCGAAGATATTATCATTCTCTAAATGAACATTCTTTATCTCAATACCAACCTTTTTAATTTCCTCTAAAAACTTTTCACAATCTTCCTGTACCTTTTTGATACATTTATCAATACTTGCATCCTTTACTTTAAAAGTAAGATTATATTCTGTTACATCAGCACTAACAATCTTTTCAGCATAACCTTTTGTTTTAATTTTTCCCATTATTTTTTCTCCTTGGCAAATCTATTAATAATCTCTATAAACTCATTAGGTATAAATTTCATTCCCTTATTTTTAATACCTTCATCAATACCATAATAAGCCTCAGCCATAGCACCAGCAATCGCTGCCAAAGTATCAGTATCGCCACCTAAACTAACAGCATTTCTAATTACATCTTCATAAGTTTTTCCATCAAAGAAACTACGCAAAGCTTTAGGAAGTGAATCCATACAAGTTTCAACATGTTCATGCCTTTGTCGCATCTCTTCTAGAGTTTCACTATAATCGTAAGCAAATTCCGAATCAATATATTCTTTGATTTCTTCTTTACTATGCTTTGTCCTAGCTAAATAAATTACACTTGCCGTACATTCTGCACCCTTAATACCTTCTATATGATTATGTGATACCTCAGCCGAATATCTAGCAACCTTCCTTGTTTCTTCAATTGTATTATATAGCCATCCAACAGGAGAAACCCTCATCGCACTACCATTACCATAAGAACCATAAGGTTTAGGATTATCTGCATCTAACCAATATATAAAACTAGCGCCATAGCCAGCATAAGGATATTTCCTTCCCCAATATTGCATAGATTTTATCAAGTTATTCTTTAATTCCAATTCACTAATATCATGTTTATAATTTATTAAAGCATCAGCCACTGCAATAGTCATAACAGTATCATCGGTATAAGTACAATCATTAGTAAATAATTCAAATTCCTTTGTTTTACCACCTCTATCAAATTCAAATCTACTACCTATAATATCTCCTAATATTGCCCCTAACATTTTCCCTCCTAAATCTAGACTTTAATTCCATCTATCTTTAGTATAAATATTAATTATTTCTTATGGTCGTTTAACAAGCGACATTTAACCACAGCAAAGTCAAGATTAATAATTAATTATCCATAAATTTTTATTCCATCCTTTAAGATTTCATCCGTAAGTTCAGGATTATTGTTTAATTGTTTAAGATTTAGTACATCAACTTTTTTCTTTAGTTCTTCGCGAAGTTCTTCTACCAAACCATAAAAATTTATTCCGGAAGTAGTAGTAGAAACAAGTAGATCAACATCGCTAGTTTCCGTTGCTTTCCCCTTAGCATATGAACCAAAAAGATAACAATATTTCACATCGTAATTTGAAAATACTAAATTACAAATCTCTTTAATTTTTTCAATTGGTAATACACCATTCTCCTCGTCTACATAACCATATTGGTCAAGTTTTTGTATCATATATTGATATTTTAAAGAATCTTCTTTATTCTTATCATTTTCATAATTTTGATAAGTACGTAGTGGAATACCTAGATAAGCGGCACATTCATATTGTGTCAACTTTTTTTGCTTGCGCATATCTTTAAGTGTCATTTTAAGTTACCTCGATTAAATAATAACTTTTCAAAAGGAAATGTGCAAGTATTTTACGCAATTTTTGCGTATGTTATATTTGTTAGATACGCAATTATTGCATATTTTGATTGCGTAAATCTTATAATAATCAATAAAAAAGAAGTTTCGAATCTATTTATGGAAACAAAACTTCTTATTTTTTTATGATATGTTTACTACTTATTTAGTAGCATCAATGATAGCTTTGAATGAATCAACTTTTAATGAAGCACCACCAATTAAAGCACCATCGATATCTTCGCAAGCCATATATTCAGCGATATTGTCAGGTTTTACAGAACCACCATATTGAATTCTAACATTAGCAGCAGTTTGTTCATCATATAATTCCTTAACAGTATCTCTTACTAACTTACAGCAATCTTGAGCGATTTGCTTAGTTGCAGATTTACCAGTACCAATAGCCCAGATAGGTTCATAAGCAATAACCATTCTAGCAACTTCACTAGCATCTAAACCAGCTAATGAACCTTTTAATTGTGATTTGATAACATCAGCAGTTTGATTTGCATCATATTGAGCTTCTGTTTCACCGATACATAAGATCGGAGTAATGTTATCAGCGAATAATCTCTTAGCCTTTGCAGCACATGCCTTATCAGTTTCGTTATAATATGTTCTTCTTTCACTATGACCGATAATGCAATAAGTGATACCAACTTCTTTTAACATTGGTACAGATACTTCGCCAGTATAAGCGCCTGAATCTAATTCATTACAGTTTTCAGCAGCAATGATTAAATTCTTAGCATTCTTAACACATACATCTAGATCAACATATGGAGCAGCAATACCATAATCGGCATTTTCTTTTCCTGTTAATACTTCTTCAATACCTTTCATGAAAGTTAAACTTTCAGAAGGTGTTTTATTCATTTTCCAGTTTCCAACGATAATAGGTTTTCTCATTTTTGTTCTCCTGATTATTTTTCGTTAATGATATCTACACCTGGTAAACCATTACCCTCTAAGAATTCTAGAGAAGCACCACCACCTGTAGATACATGGCTTACTTTATCAGCATAGCCTAATTGTTTAATAGCAGCAGCAGAATCGCCACCACCGATAATTGTTGTGCCTTCTGTTTCAGCTAATGCCTTAGCAACAGCCTTTGTGCCAGCTGCTAAAGTAGGATTTTCAAATACACCCATTGGTCCATTCCAAACAACTGTCTTAGCTTCTTTAACTTTTGAAGCAAATAATTCAGCAGTCTTAGGTCCAATATCTAAACCTTGCTTATCAGCAGGGATGCAATTTGAACATACAACTTCAGTTGCGATTTCACTATCAATTGGATCAGGGAAATGATCAGCAACTACTGTATCGATAGGTAATAATAATTCTTTACCTAAAGTCTTAGCCTTTTCAATCATTTGATTACAATAATCAATTTGTTCATTATCAACTAAAGATTGGCCAATTTCCTTACCTTGAGCTTTCAAGAAAGTATAAGCCATACCACCACCAATGATTAATGTGTCACATTTTTCTAATAAGTTAGAAATAACTTTTAACTTATCAGCAACCTTAGCACCACCTAAGATACCAACAAATGGTCTAACTGGATTTTCAACAGCATCACCTAAGAACTTTAATTCCTTTTCAACTAAGAAACCAACAGCTGAAGGTAAGTGTGAAGGAATACCAACTGTAGAAGCATGAGCTCTATGAACTGAACCAAATGCATCTTCAACAAATAAATCACCTAAAGAAGCCCAATAAGCACCTAGTTCTTCATTATTCTTAGATTCACCCTTTTCATATCTAGTATTTTGCATTAATACGATTTCACCTTCATTCATTGTATTAATAGCATTTTCAAGTTCTTCGCCTCTAGTTGCATTAACAAATATAACCTTTGTATCTGGTAAATGCTCTTGAAGTTTTCTAGCAACGATAGCCATATCGTTCTTCTTCTTTGCAGCAGCGATTTCTTCTTCTGTTTTCTTATAATCAATCTTTCCTAAATGTGATAATAAGATAACTTTTGCCTTATTTTCTAATAAGTACTTAATTGTAGGTAAAGCAGCAACAATTCTATTGTCATCAGAAACTTCACCATTCTTTAGTGGAGTATTGAAATCAACTCTAACGATGACCTTTTTACCACTTACTTGTAAATCTGTAACTAATTTTTTAGCCATTTTTATTCCTCCTAAATTCCATATCAATTATAGCATTGAAACCCTATAAATTAACAAATTCACAATCACTAGCACATTATTAATTGCATTTTAATCATATACAACAAACTCTTATATTTAGGTGCTATTTAATTTTTTTATTTTATACTTCTAAGAATATAGAAAAAATCTCAAAACTATCGGTCTTGAGATTTTTGAAATTAATATTTTTGTATTTGTGCTAAATGATAATTCTTATAACTGCCATTATTAGATACATCTTTAACAACCTTAATATAATCTGGAATATGGACCTTTTGATCTTCAGCTACTTGAACTGATAGTAGACCCATGCTCTTATCAAAATCAAAGATATCTAATTTAAAGAATAAATTATCACAAATAAAAGAATATCTTTCCTTATTAATTTGATTTAAATTAGGATCTATTTCAGCAGTTAAATCATAATATTGTCTTTCTGATAAAACTCTATCTGTTTTAATACGCTCATTAGTTGATAAATAATTAGCCTCAGAATAAGAATATAAACTAGAACCATTCTTATCTCTTTTTCTAATACGTCTTTCTAAACCATTAGTGGAAATTAAATAATGTTGTTCAATATGAATATTAGAAAAATTTGCTTCCTTTTTAATCTTTTCAAGCATATCATCATTAACTTCAACAAGATATTTATAGAATTTTTCTATTGGTTTTTCATCGCCTAAATATTCAAATACAGCCTGAATAGCTTTTCTCATCTTTACTTCAAAATCTGTTTCATTGCCAATGATTACTCTATTAGGATGATCTTTCCAAGCATCTAATGCCAAATCATCCATCTTTCTAGCTTCTTCGATAGTTTCATATCTGGCAGAATTATTGGCATAAGAATAAGCTTCTTCTTTACCTTTAGCACTAGTCACAAGATGAACAACCATATCATATCGAGGATTTAAATCATCTAAAGTTAAATTAAATTCTTCAAGAATATTTGAAAAAGCCTCTTTTCCTACATAAGACAAATCATCAGGAAGTCCTCTATCAATGAAAATTATTACCTTATCACCAGCAATCTCCTCAGCAGCACGCATACAGATTTCTTCTTTTTTTAATTGTAATGCCACACAATATTTTTGAAATTCATACATACCCATAGTTGCAGGAGAAATACCACCAGATATTAAATCAGTAGCTGATTCATGATCAATTATTACGCGATATCCTCTTTCCGCAAAAATTTCCTCTGCCCTTGATGTAAATGTTGTCTTACCAGAACACGGACCACCAGTAAAAACAATTTTCTTTATTGTTTTCATAACATATCCCTCAATTTCTTATTTAATTTAGAATAAACATTATCTTTAAACCATTGTTCATTACTTGCTTCAATTGCCTCATCTATACCAAACCATTTAACAGCACTATTTTCATCCTCTTTGATATGTAATTGTTCACTATCGTCAGCTTCTAATAAATAAGTTATATTTAAATGAAGATGACTTGATACATATTCACCCCTTTTATAATGACCATCAACTGTTAATACTTCTAAAGAAAAGATATCCTCACTTATTGGTACAACATGTTTTATTCCGGATTCTTCTTGAACTTCTTTTAAGGCAACCTTTAAACAATCCTTTTCACCATCATTATGGCCACCTAACCAAGAATACGACTTATAAATATTGTGATAAGCCATTAAGATCTTATCTCTATTAGGATTAGTCAACCATGCCGAAGAAGTAATATGTGCTATTGAATTACTTCTATCAAAAATATCAGGAAAAATATCTAAGCATTTTAGAATGATTTCCTTATCTTTTCTTTCTAACTCATTATAGGGTTGATAATTTAATATTTGTTTATAAATATCCACAAGAACTATTTTATAATAAATGTTAAAATTTATTTATGATTATTAGCGATAATTTTAAAGATTACAAATTACTAGATGCAGGAGATAAAGAAAAATTAGAAAGTTGGAAAGGCTATATTTTACGTAGACCTGATCCTATGGCCCTTTGGCCAAAAACAAAACCCGAGTTATGGGATAAGGTTGATGCCTATTATCATCGTTCTAACTCTGGCGGTGGTTATTGGGAATATATAAATAAAGTTCCTGAAAGTTGGACTGTTAATTATCAAAATCTTACTTTTAAAGTATCTCCTACTAATTTTAAACATACTGGCTTATTCCCAGAACAAGCAGCAAACTGGGATTTAATTCATGAATTAATTAATGGTAAAAAGAATATAAAAGTCTTAAATATGTTTGGCTATACAGGCGCCGCAAGTATGGCTGCTTCTGATGCTGGTGCTAGTGAAGTAGTTCATCTAGATGCTTCAAAAGGTATTAATGAATGGGCAAAAGAAAATATGAGATTATCTAATCTACAAGATAATACCATCAGATTTATTGTTGACGATGCTTTAAAATTTTCTGCTAGAGAAATAAGAAGGGAAAGAAAATATGATGGCATTATTATGGATCCACCATCTTATGGTAGAGGCCCTGATAATGAGTTATTTAAATTTGAAGATAAAATCAATCCTCTTATTGAAAATTGCTTAACATTATTAAGTGATGATCCATTATTTTTAATTATTAATACTTATACTACTGGTTATTCACCTATGGTTATGTATAACACTATTAAAAGACACCTTGAATTAAAAGGGTTAAAAGCAAATATAGAAGTTGATGAAATTGGTATCAAAATAGATAATTCTGATTATATTCTTCCTTGTGGTCAAAGTACGAGAATAACAAATTTCAAAAAATGAATATCATCTATGAAGATAACCACCTATTAGTGGTTGATAAACCAATAAATATTCCTATGCAACTAGATAGTTCTAATGATATAGATTTACTTTCGTTATGTAAGAAATACTTAAAAGAAAAATATAACAAACCTGGTAATGTTTATTTAGGACTAGTACATAGATTAGATAGGCCAGTAAGTGGAGTATGTGTATTTGCCAAGACATCTAAAGCAGCCGCAAGACTAAGCAAGCAAATAAATGAACATACTTTTAAAAAAGAATACCTAGCAGTAGTAGAAGACAATAATTTAAAACAAAGTGGCCACTTTGAAGACAATTTATTAAAAGATAGTAAAACTAATACCGTTAAGGTAGACAAAAAAGGTAAACTTGCCATTCTTGATTATGAATTAATCAAAAGAAAGAATAATCTTGCTTTAGTAAAGATACAACTACAAACTGGTAGATCTCATCAAATTAGAGTACAATTTTCTTCTCGTAATCATAGTCTATATGGTGATCAAAGATATAATAAAAATGCCAAAGTTGGCCAACAAATTGCCTTACATGCTTATAAAATATCATTCAAACATCCTATCACTAATGAAATAGTAGAATTTGAATCAAAGGTTAATAGAACGCCATTTAATTATTTCTTGTCAGACTAATACAAGTATCACCTAAAAACATTTCTATTGCTTGATTAAACTTAATTGTATTTTCAATATTGGAATAAGCCCCAGTATATATACCATTTCTAATAAATAAGGCTGTAGGATAACTAGCAATGCCAATAATAAAGAAGTCTTGAGGAATATATCCCTCAACAGATACCACAGGACAATTAGCCTTTATATCCATCTTTTTATAAGCACTACTTGAATTATCTATACCTTCAATTAATATTAAAAGATATTTTACATCATCATTAGAAGCAATTAATTCATTAATATATTCTATCTTTTCACTTTGTGTTTCATCCTTTAAAAAAGTATAAAACAATACCAAATCGCAATCTTCATAAATAGTAAAATCATCTACTTCACTTATATAAGGACTATTTCTATCATTACTTATCTTAGTAAAATCAACACTTTTACCCATTAATTTATAAGTTGCCTCAATAGTATATCCATCATTATCTAAATCATTAATTTTATTTTGATTATCAACACTTAAATCATTTTTTACATCATCTACACTTCTATTAAGTGATAATAAATCATTACTATCAGTATCAATTAAGTCATCTTTTTCTAATGTATTAATAAAACTAATTTCATAATATGATTTAAAAGATTCCTCATTCATATCACCAATTGAAGAAAAACTTATTTTATTATTCTTATAACTAATTAAAGTAGGATATCTTTCAATACCAATATCATGTCTTAAATAATCATCAAGTCCCTCATCTTTAGCTATAACAATAACATTATCAGGAATACTTCTACCTATATCC
>CAVDLK010000030.1:0-11342 GCA_963609745.1 Erysipelotrichaceae bacterium
GAATATCTTTGGGCTAAAGGTTATAAACAGGAGCTTATTGATATTATTCCTAATAAAATGATAAATATTGAGCCATATAACAAGACTGAGTTAGATGTTTTTAATAAATTATTTTTAGAATATATTCTAGTGGGTGGTTATCCTAAAATTGTTAATGAATTTATTAAGAATAATAGTTATAGTAATGTTTTTAAATTACAAAAAAATTTATATAAGGATTATCAAGATGATATAGTTAAATATTTAGATGGTTTTGATATTGCTAAGGCATTGAAAATATATGAATCTATAACATCACAATTATCTAAAGAAAATCATAAGTTTCAATTTACTAAAATGGGACATGGTGCGCGTTTTTCTTCATATTATGGTTGTACAAAATGGATATCAAATGCAGGTATTAGCCTAATAGTAAACAATATTCCTAATCTAGAGTTACCACTTAAGGGCAATCAAGATGATACAAATTTTAGAATATATTTTTCAGATACATCACTTTTACTTGCATCTTTGGATGATGAGGCTAGTGAAGATTTGAGATTAAATAAAAACTTAGGAATATATAAGGGCGCTTTATATGAGAATATAGCAGCGTGTTGTTTATATAAGCAAGGGTATGATTTATATTTTCATAGATCAGTTGATTCTACGATTGAGTTAGATTTTTTAATTAGGTATAAGAATAATATTATTCCTATAGAAGTAAAGGCAAAAAGAGGAAGACAAGTATCTTTAAATACTGCTATTGAGTCAATAAAAACAATTGAACAAGGATTTAAGTTTGGAGATTATAATATTGGTTCAAATAATAAAATAACAACTTTCCCTTTGTTTTCACTTCCATTTTTAAAGAAGTATTTAAAGAATAAAAATGTTGCACCTTAGATATTAATTATTTATCAAGTGTTATAATTAATTTAAAGATGAATAAGGAAATAAACAATTATCATTATTATTCATAAATAGGAAATGTCTTATGATGTTTCTTTTTATTAGGAGGTTATATGGATACTTATCAAAATATAAAAGATATTGTAATAGATGGTGATTTTATAGGTGATGTTATGTATAAGCCAACATGGCCAATATATGTTATGATGGTTTTTGCTTTTGCATTATTGTTTGTGAATTCATGGGCAGCAAGAATATTAGCTATATTTATTGCTTTTATTGTTGCTTTTGTTTTCTTTAAAGTTAAGGATAAAAAAACAATTAGTGTTTATAGTAAATGTATCTTGTTGTATGATTTTGATGGTTTAAAGGCAATAAAGATTAATAATAGTGATATTGCTAGATATGATACAGGTAGTGTTGAACAATATAAGGTATTAATTGAATTATTGAATGGTAGGCAAATATTTAAGGAAACTTTTAGGATGGATGAAGCTATTAAGTATTTAAAAATTGCTTTACCTCATAAATCAACACAGGAGGTAAATCAAATAAAAAACAAAAACACTAAATTTGATCCTAGGATTGCGCTTAGAAGATTATTTGGTGTTAAGGATAAAAAGAAGGGGGAATAATAATGGACATTAAAAGACAATATATCGATGTTTTAAATCAAAGAGTTGATGAAGTCTATAATGCACAAAAGGACAAGATTGTTAAGATTGCCCATATATTTGGTGAATGTATGGATAATCAAGGTGTAGTTCAATTATTTGGTGTAAAGCATGCAATTGAGTTTGTTAATGAATTGAATTATCGTGCTGGTGGAATTGCTCAATTCCACAAATTAGCTTTACAAGATCTTATGTTAAGAAAGAAACTATCTAAGGATGCTGATTTTAAGACAGGTGAGGCTTATAACGATATTAGTATTATTGATGAGTTATATGAAATCTATCAAATGGATGATAGAGATATGTTTGTCTTTGTTTCTGAAAGAGGTGATGAACCTTTAGTAATTGAATGGGCAAAAAGAGTTAAACAAAAAGGTCAAAAGATTGTTGCTGTTGTTAATAAGAAGACATATGACAGTGTTAATGGAACATTATTAGACTATGCTGATGAATGGCTAGATATGATGGCTGATGATCCTGATTTAGCTTTAGACATCAATGGTACAAAATTTGGTCAAATTGGTTCTACTACCACTGATATAATTGCGCAAATGATTACAGCTGAGTTATATAACTATTACATTGAAAAGCATGGTAAAGCACCAGTATTATTAAGCGCTAATATAAAGGGTGCTGATGTTCATAATAATGCTTTAACAGATCCATTTGAAAGGAGAATCCGTCCATGATTAATGCTTTAACTTATAAAGAGGCAATAAGTGAATTATTAGTTCATTTATATGATAGTCAAAAGGATAATATTGAAGATACAGCACGTTCAATGGCGAAGTGTATTGAAGAGGATGGGGTTATACATGTATTTGGATCAGGACATTCTGTAGGTATGGGTATTGATATATCTAATAGAGTTGGTTGTTTAGTTCCTATACATGTAATTGAGACTCAAGATGCTGTTATTTTGGGTAATACATCATTAGAGGAATTTTCTGATAAGGTTAATAAATTTGAAAGAAGACCTGGTGTTGCGGATTATTTCTATAATTTATATGACATTAGAAAACAAGATATTTTCTTTGTTATATCTAACTCTGGTATAAATGGCGTAGGAATTGATTTTGCGGCCATGACAAAGCAAAAAGGTAATAAGGTGATTGTTATTACTTCTATGCAACATACCCTCTCAGAAGACTCTAGACACCCTTCAGGAAAGAAATTATATGAATATGGTGATATAGTTATTGATAACTGTGGACCAAGAGGTGATGCATTATTAGAAACTAATGGTATTGAAAAAGTATGTTCTGTTTCTTCTATATGTAATAATGCTATTGCCCAAATGGCAGCAGCAAGAGCTGTTGAAATATTAAAAGAAGACAATTATCCACTTCCAGTATTAACTGGTGACAAAAAACATGATGATGAAATTATAGAACATTATAAAGGAAGGATTTAATTATGTACGAGTATCAAGAAAAGATTGTAGCATTGATTAATCATGCAATTGAAACAAATAAAGAAGTTATTGATAAACTAGCAATTAAATTTGCGGAAAATATTGAAAACGATAAAGTAATTCATACCTTTGGTACAGGACATTCTCATATATTGGGTATTGAATTATTTGCTAGAGCTGGTGGCTTAGGCAATGTTGATGCTATGCTAGACCCAGATGTATTAACATCCTTTGGAGCACAAAGATCAGGTGCTATGGAAAAAACTAGTGGTGTTTCAGATGTTATATATGATTCATATGATATTAAGCCTGGTGATATTATGATTATCACATCTAATTCAGGAAGAAATGCTATGCCTATTGAAATGGCTATGCGTTGTCAAAAAGAAGGAATCTACACAATAGCTTTAACAAACTTAAAACAATCACAAGCTTCTACTTCTAGACATCCTTCCGGAAAAAGATTATTTGAATGTGTCGATTGTGTTATCGATTCTTGTGTACCAGATGCTGATGCTACATTAAATATTGATGGTATTAAAACAGGACCAGCATCATCAATTGTTACTATGGCTATAATGAATACAATTGTATCTGAAGCAATTAAACTAGTATGTTCACATGGTAAACGTCCATATGTATTCCAATCACAAAATGTTGATGGATTTGATAATAATGCTATCTATGAACATTTTAAAGGAAGAGTAAAACACTTCTAAAAATATCGCGATTGTCACTTGAGGCAAATCTTAAGGGACAAGGAAAGGTAAAACACTTTAAATAGTATTTATAAATTGGGCATTCGGTGAAATTGAGTATCGAGTGCTTTTTTCTTCAGAGAAAAAGTATCCCATTGACGTGTGTACGAAAAAGGGCACCCGATCTTTGTGCTGAGTGCCCTGGTTTTATTTTCCAAAGAGATCACTGTGAGTTCCAGTTCTGGAAAGTGTCAGAACCAGAAGATCATTTTCAATCTTATATACCAGCAGTCAGTTAGGTTGTATATGGCATTCCCGGTGACCAACCCAGTCCCCTGATAAGGGATGGTCCTTGTTTTTCTCCGGCAGTGGTTCGCACGCTGCCAGTTTGCGGATGATCTCGTCCAAAAGGCTAATGTTGAGATGGCACTTCATTGCCAACTTGTAGTCCTTTTTGAACTAACTTGTCCAAGAAATATCTAAATGGCTCATTCCTTTAATGCCTTCAGAGCTTCCTCTACATCAAAGTAGCGCTTGACAGAAGGATCACGAGAAATGCAGTCCGCCTCAAGCATGGCCGCAATGGTTTCTTTGTTAGGCTGTTCTACGCGAACATCAAAGGGCAGACCACCTACACGAAGGGACTGGCGAAGAAACACATTGATGGCAGTGGTGAGATTCATGCCAAGTTCACTGTATAAAGCTTCACACTGTTTCTTAATATCGCTGTCCATGCGGACACTGAAATTGGTTGTATTAGCCATAATGTTTAACTCCTTTCTAAACTATTGCACCTATATAATATTCATTCTGCAATGCAATATTAATGCAGAATATTGAAAATTCAGGAATTGAAAAATATAAAAAACATGCAAAAGTAATAGAAAGAGATAATGTAAACGTTTTCATTTATTGGTGGTATAATAATTAAAAGTGAATAAATAAGGAGAAAATATATTTATGATTAAACACATGAGAACTGATACTCGTATGATTCATGGACAAGTTGCTACTTCTTGGATGAATACTATCGGTGCTAAAGAAATAATTGTTTGTAATGATGCTGCTTCAACAGATAAGATTATGTGTATGGCTCTTCCTCTTGCTGCTAGAGGTACACCTGTTAAGGTTTTATCAATTGATGATACAGTTAAGTATTGTGAAGAACATGAAGCTGATACATTATTTGTAATCTGTCGTTATGCAAGTGATGCTCTTGAATTATTAAAAAGAGGCTTAAAACCTGCTGAATTCAATGTTGGTACAAATGCACCAGTTAATGGTTCTGATGGCAAACCTGCTAAACCACTTACAAACTTTGTTTACTGTAATGTTGACCAAGCTAAAGATTTCATGGCTATTTCTGAATTCTTTGGTGGTAAATTAACTTCTCAAATTACTCCAGCTAATTCTCCTGAAGATATAGTTGCTGGTATCAAGAAACAAGGCTTAATCTAAAGAAAAGTAATAAGATTATTGCAATCAAAAACCTCAGAAATGAGGTTTTTATAGTCTTTAAAGGCAATAAAAAACTAACTATTTCTAGTTAGTTTAATATGCAAATGGTGGAGGATAGGAGATTCGAACTCCTGACCCCCTGCTTGCAAAGCAGGTGCTCTCCCAACTGAGCTAATCCCCCAATTTGGTGGGCCTGACAAGACTTGAACTTGTGACCCCACGCTTATCAAGCGTGTGCTCTAACCAACTGAGCTACAGGCCCACATATCTTGCGTGCTTTATTATTCTACTAAATAAGATTACCCAAGTCAATAAGAAAATCATTAAAAAATTGACAAAATGCGAAAAAAATTTTTTAAATGTATTTTTTAAGCGAAAAATATTAAATTTAAAGGCTAATTTAGAGTATTAGTAATATATCTGGCGACATAAACACCACTTGCAGAGGCGTGTGATAAAGAGTGTGTTATACCTGAACCATCACCAATAATGAAGAGTCCTTTGTATTTATTAGATTGTAGATTATTATCTACTTCAACTGTCATATTATAGAATTTAACTTCTACACCATATAATAATGTATCATCATTGGCAGTACCAGGAGCAATCTTATCCAAAGCATGAATCATATCAATGATAGAGTCTAAAATTCTTTTTGGAAGAACTAATGATAAATCACCTGGGGTGGCATTTAAGGTTGGTCTTACAAAGCCTTCAGCAATTCTTTCAGGAGTAGATCTTCTTCCTCTTTCTAGATCGCCAAATCTTTGAACAATAACACCTCCACCCAACATATTAGATAATCTAGCAATTGATTCACCATAGCCATTTGAATCCTTAAATGGATATGAGAAATTTTTTGATACTAGAAGGGCAAAGTTAGTATTTTCTGTTTTCATTTCATCACCTTCATAGGAGTGACCATTTACAGTAATGATGCCATTAGTATTTTCATTAACTACAATGCCATGAGGATTCATACAGAATGTTCTAACATCATCTTCCCAATGTGGTGTACGGTAAACAATCTTTGATTCATATAATTCATCAGTAATATCAGAAAATATTACTGCAGGTAATTCTACTCTTACACCTAAGTCAACTCTATTGGAATGAGTTGGTATATCAAGTTTATTACATATCTTTTCCATCCATGATGAACCAGATCTACCAACGGATATAATTAAATTCTTACATTCATATTCATTGTTTTCAGTTTTAATAATAAAGTCATTATCACCATTAGCTAATACATCAGTTACTGGACAATTAAAATGAATATCAACAATATCTTTTATTTCTTTATATATATTTTCCAAAACAATGTAGTTTACATCAGTACCTAAATGTCTTACTTCAGCATTTAATAGTTTTAAAGAATTCTGCATGCATATCTTTTTAAATTTTGTTCCAGCGGTAGAATACTTTTTACAATTCTTACCACCATGTTCAACATTAATTTCATCTACATAATTCATTAAATCTAATGCTTTATCATAACCTATATATTCATATAATGTTCCACCAAAATCATTAGTGATATTGTATTTGCCATCAGAGAATGCACCAGCACCTCCAAAGCCTGACATTATTGAACATGTTTTACAATTTACACAAGATTTAATATTTTTTCCATCTATTGGACAATGCCTTTTTTCTAGAGCACTGCCACTTTCTAATAAACATATCTTTAAATTAGGATTCTTTTTTACTAGTTCATATGCTGAATAGATACCACCAGGACCAGCACCAATAATTACTACATCATAATTCATATTGCACCTCACAATTCAATTATAAAGGAAACGAAGTATCTCTAGCGATATAAAGATATATCGCAAGGGAACACACATAGATTTAGTGTCGCTTTTTAAAAAAGCGACACTAAAAAAGCGACACTAAATTTTTGTAATGTGATTGACAGTTTTAACATATTGATATATATCAATATATAGTTATGACTAAAGAAGAAGCTAGTTTAGCATTTAAAGCATTAGGCGATCCTAATAGATTAAAAATTATTAAATTATTGATTAATAATGATGAGATTTGTGCTTGTGATTTGCTTAATGTTGTCGATTGTAAGCAAGCAACTTTATCGCACCATCTTCATAGTTTAAAACAAGTAGGGTTGTTGATTAGTTATAAAAATGGCAAGAATGTTATTTATAAAGCAAATATGAAACTATTAAAGGAAATAAGCCTATATATGTTAGATGAATGTCAGGAGTGTAAAAAAATTGATAAATAAGAGTTTAAATAAAAAGATTAATGCTTTCTTTAAGAACAATATTTTAGCAATGATATTGTTATCTTTGTTATTGAATATTAGTGCTATTGTTTTAACTAAATTAAATATAAATGTTGTAATGGCAAATATATTCTTTTTATTAAGTTTATTATTTACAGGTTTGCCTATCTTTTATAAAGCATTTCAATCATTGACTTATAAAGTTATCAGTATTGAATTATTAGTAACCATAGCTGTTATTGGGGCAATATTAATTAAAGAATATAGTGAAGCAGGTATTGTTTGTTTATTATTTCAATTTGGTAATTACTTAGAACTAAAGACCATGCAGAAGACTAGAAGTGCTATTAAGGATTTAGTAAAGAATGCTCCTAAGGTAGCTTTAAAGTTTAATGATGGTAAGGAAGAGGAAACAGATGTTGATGAGGTTGAAATTGATGATGTATTAGCCTTACATGCCTCTAGAGCAGTTCCGGTTGATGGTTATGTTATAAAGGGTGATGGTTATTTTATTGAGGCTAGTATAACTGGGGAATCTAAACCAGTATACAAGACTGTTAATGATTATTTATATGCTGGTTCGATTGTTGATAATGGTGATTTATTAATGAAGGCCAGCAAGCTAAGTGATGATAGTACTTATCAAAAAATTATTAGTTTAGTAGAAGAAGCTAGTGATAATAAATCAAAGATGGAAAAGAGTATTGATAAGTTTGCCAAATATTACACACCATTTGTGATTATATTAGCCATTGCTGTTTTAATTATTAAATATCTATTAAGTAATACTTGGGATATCGATACTTCTATTACTGTCCTAGTTTTAGCCTGTCCTGGTGCTTTAGTAATTGGTGTTCCAGTAGCAAGCGTTGCAGGAATAGGTAAGGCTAGTAGAAATCATATCCTACTTAAAGGTGGCGATAATATTACTAATTTCGCTAAAAGCGATGTCTTTATCTTTGATAAGACTGGTACTCTTACTAAAGGTAATACAGTAGTTTTAAATGCCTATGAACTCAATACTAATGAAGATGATTTAAAAGTTATTTATTCAATGGAACATAATTCTTATCATCCTTTGGCAAAGGCTATTACTAAATATTATGATTTTAATCCTTTGGATATTAAAACAGAAACTATTAAGGGAAGAGGTTTAAAATATAATAACTATTTAATTGGTAATTTAGCTTTAATGAAAGACAATAATGTTAATGTAGATGAATATAATGATCTAATTAATAAGATATTAAATAATGGTTCTTCAATAATTTTAGTTAGTAAGGACTTAGAATTAATCGCAATATATGAAATTGTTGATGAGATTAAAGATGATGCCAAACAAATGGTTGATTGTTTAAAAAATAAAAGAATCATCTTATTAAGTGGTGATAATGAATTGGTATGTAAGAATGTTTGTGAAAATATTGGTATTAAAGAATACTATAGTCAATTATTACCTGAAGATAAGATGAATATAATTAAGAAATTAAAGGAAAACCATGTTGTAACATTTGTTGGAGATGGTATTAATGATACACCTTCTTTAGCCTTAGCTGATGTTGGTATATCAATGGGTAAGGCAAGTGATGTTGCAATCGAAACAAGTGATATTGTCCTTATTAAAGATAAAATGATGGATTTAATTAAGGCTTATAATATTGCTAGAAAGACAATAAGGATTTCTTATGAAAATATCTTTATTGCTTTACTTACAGTTGTTTTATTATTATTAGGATTATTTTTAAATTATATACATATGGCATTAGGAATGTTGATACATGAATTATCAATATTAGTAGTAATATTAAATGCTATGCGTCTATTAATAGATAGAAAGGAAACAAATGAAAAAGATTAAGATTCAATTAGAAGAATTAGTTTGTCCAATGTGTGCCACAAAGATTGAAACAGCATTAAAGGGACTTGATGGTACAAGTGATGTTAAGGTTATGTATAATTCTAGTAAAGCAACATTAAATATTGATGAAGATAAGATTGATGAAAAGAAATTAGAAGAAGTAATCAATAATGTTGGTTATGATGTAATATCAATAAAATAGGAGTGAACATGGAAAATATTAAATTTGCGTTTGATGAATTAGATTTATTAATGGCCAAGGTTGCTAGAGTTCATGGTGATAATCATCCTGAACTTAATAATATTAAAAGTTGTTATGAGAATATTAAAAAAGCTTTTGAAGAAAACAATTTAGATTCTATTAAAGATGAACTTAAAAAAGTAGATACTTTATCTAATAATTTAACATTACCAGAAGATGCTTGTCAGGCTTATACTAGAGTTTATAAAGCTTTTGGTATTTTGAAAGAGTATTATAAATAATATGAAAAAAACAGTAGCAATTATTTTTATTTTGATAATGATGGCTTGCCTATCAGCTTTTACTATTGAAGATGATAAGACAGATACATTTAGTTTAGAGAACTTAATTGATTATCAAAAGAAATATGCTACTGAAGAATTAGAAGTATGTGCTAGTAATAGTGCTAAGACTTATATGGATTATCGTATGACTACTGTTGTTAGTTCTAGACAATATCAATTTATTCATAATGAGTTAACAATAGATTATAATACCGGCTTCTTAATAGATGATGATGGTTTTATTGCGGTTGCCTTAGGATCATATTATGGCCAAATAGGTGATAGATATTACTTTACATTAGATTCAGGAATAATATTGCCACTAGTTAAAGCAGAAGAAAAGGCTGATGAAGACACTGATAGTAGTGGTTGTTATCATCTAAATGATTCAAGTGTTATGGAGTTTGTTATTGATGATGATTATGCTGCTTCATATTTTGGAAGTAGAAGTAATGGTCTAGTATTAGATGGTAATTATAATAATTATTATTTATTTTCAGGTGATATTGTTAAAGTTGAAAAAGTACTTGATGAATATAATGATAAATATGTTACTTATTCTATAGAACCACAAATTACTAAAAAAGATAACATATTTAATTATGCTTCAGGTTATTAGATGTTTAGCTATCTAGATGATTTATCTTTTGTATCCTGTATTATTCAGGATATTTTTATTTATAGTATCTCTATTTATGGTTCTTACTTTTCTTCAACTTTAAAAATCTTGCTGTATTTTAATAAGTTTCTGTTTGCACATAACGACAGCGAAGATTTTTTGTATTCTTTTTTAATCGGCTTATATTTGTTCCTTGAGGTATACTGATATCAAAAATATGAGGTATACGATCAGTCAACTTCCAAAGATATAAAGCAGTTCCATAAGAGAAGATAACTTTTTTGCTTTGTGCTTGTATTAGGGCAAGTTCATCTACAAAATCATTAGAAAGAATATAAAGACCTTTTCGAATTAGTTCCAATTTACGATAAATCAGACGGAAAGCCCAAGAAGGTTAAGTGAAGTATTTCCACATGGAGCGATATTCCAATGGTAAGATCTTGCTAACGCTTTAGCGACAGAGTCTGGATTTGCCACTATATATTCATCAAGCAATTTTCTGTATTTAGGTTTTTCATAAACGCCATTAAACACTCTTCGAAGCATGCCAGTTTGCACCAACCTATTTAATTTTTTCTAATTGTTTCTTGATTCGTTATATCCACAAAATCAGAGTTTACAAAAATAGTACCATCACTTGCATTTTTAATTCTATCTTGCATTTACTTTGAATAGCCGTGTGCCATATATCCCTCCTGTTGTCCCATGAATATATAATATTCGGGACAATTTTATAATTAATTTTAATATTATTCTGTTTCGTTCATCTCTAGAGTTTTGCTTTTTCTTTAGTTTTAAATTTATCCTTGTCTACTATATTATTTATATTTTTTTCAATATTTCCTTATTTTTTATTCATTTTCAACAATATAAATCCTTGTTAGTTTCTATATGTTAAAATAATGTTTGGTGTAACAAGGATTTTAGCTTATAAATTCTTTTGTAAATATAAAC
>CAVDLK010000031.1:0-11334 GCA_963609745.1 Erysipelotrichaceae bacterium
CCTCTAATAGGTTCCATTACAATAATTGGTAACTTAAATGAATTTAATATTTCAACTTTTTGTTTTGCATCTTGCAAAGTCCAATCAACATAATTTAATTGAATTTGGACAAAATCAAAAGTATTAGGATGTCTTTCAATAAATTGTTTTAGACATTCAGGTTTTGCGTGACTAGAAAAACCCAGATGTTTAATTTTTCCTAATTGTTTTTGTCTAACAAAATAATCAATAATTCCCCATTTAGGATCTTCATATACTTGAATATCATTTTCATAGACATTATGAAGTAAATAGAAATCAAAATAATCAACACCACATTTTTCTAATTGTCTATTAAATATTTTTTCAGGATTATATTCTTCAGCAATTTGATGTCCTGGATATTTATCTGCTAGATAATAAGAATCACGAGGATATTTACTTAATACCTTACCAATTGTAACTTCAGATAAACCATCATGATATGGCCAAGCGGTATCAAAATAATTAACACCATTTTTAATGGCAATATCAACCATCTTTTCAACTTGTTCTTGATCAATTGAATTATCTTCTAGAACAGGGAATCTCATACATCCAAAACCAAGTTTGGATACTTTTATATCATTTAAATTCGAATAAATCACAATACCTCCTTAATAGCTTTAACAGCTTTCTTGATATTTGTTAAAGAAGTGGCAAGATTAATTCTTACCCAATTATTATATTCAGGGGCAAATGTTTCACCAGCATTAACAATAATATGAGCCTTTTCTCTTAATAACTTAGCAGCAGATTCATAAGTATTATGTTCACCTAAATCTAAGAATAATAAATATGATCCTTCTAGAGATGTCATATTACAATATGGTGATAATTGTTTCTTAATATAGTTATAGTTTTCAAATACAACATTATTTAAAGCATCTAACCATTCGCTACCATATTTATAACCATAATATGTAGGTAAACCATTAAAGGCATTTACTGATGCTAGATGATTTACTTTTTGATATTTATCAAAGGCTGTTCTTAATTTTTTATTTGGTATAACAATATGACAATGTGAGAATACTGCTAGTGAGAAGGTCTTTGATGCAGCAATAATAGAAATTATCATATTTTGATATTTCTTGAATGATAATGCTGGAATGAATTTTTGATCAGGCATGATGATATCAGAATGTACTTCATCCGCAATTACTAAGACATTATATTTCTTACATAATTCAAATAATTCTTCTAATTCTCCTTTTTTCCATACTCTTCCTAAAGGATTATGAGGAGAACATAACATTAATACTTTAACTTTCTTACTCTTAAATTTCTTTTCTATATCTTTATAGTCAAATGTGAAATAACCATCAGTATTGATTAATTTAGATTCAATAACCTTTCTACCTGTTGTTTCAATAGTATTTTTAAATGGTGGATATAAAGGTGTATTAATCATTATGGCATCACCTTTATTAGTTAAAGAATATATTAATTGATACATAGCATCAACAGCACCCTTAGAGAATCTAATGGAATCTTTGTTGTAAGTTATGCCATTTCTATCTTTATGCCATGAACAAAATACATCTAAATAATCACTAGGCAAATTAGCATAACCGTAATCACCAAAACTAATAAAATCATTTAATGCTTCAATTATTCTTTCATCGTCTTTAAAGTCCATATCGGCAATCCACATAGGTAGAGCCTTTTCCTTATTAGCCATAGCCCATTTAATAGAATTAGCCTTTGAACGATCAATATAATACTTTTTAGTAAATTCAACATTATTCATAATAGTAATCTCCTTGATTTGCTTATTTTAATTATAAAATATTTATATGGAACAAACATATAATTGTTGGCATGGCTGTCACAAGAAAACGGAAGGATGTATGCATTGTTATGTCTATAGAAGGGATGAATCTATAGGCAAGGATGCTAGCGTGGTTTATAAAACAAAGTCTTTTGATATGCCAATAAGAAAAGATAAAAATGGTAATTATAAATATCCTAAGGGTACTATCTTTAATATGTGTTTTTCATCGGATTTCTTTATTGAAGAGGCAGATTCATGGCGTAAAGATGTTTTAGATATGATTAAACAAAGGTCAGATTGTGAATTTTTTTGTATCAGTAAAAGACCAGAAAGAATCTTAGAATGTATTCCTGATATTGAAAGTTATGATAATTTGAGTATATATTGCACAATGGAAAATCAAATTAGATTTAATGAAAGAGCACCTATTTATTTAAATCTTCCTCTTAAATATAAAGGCATAATGATAGAACCAATATTAGAAGATATCGATTTAAGTGCTTATATAAATAAAATTGATATTGTATCAGTAGGTGGTGAATCTGGTGATGATGCTAGAATTTGTGATTTTAAATGGGTAGAGCACATAAGAAAACAATGTTTAGATGCTGGAGTTATATTTGATTATCATCAAACAGGAGCTAAACTTTTAGTAAATAATAGGTTATATGAAATACCTAGAGATAAACAATCATCGCAAGCCAAACTAGCATTTAAAGATTAATACTGAATTTGATTTAAAATTTGTTTTGCTTTATCTTCAGAAATTAAATTTTTAATGATTAAATAAGAAAATTCAAATACAGCACCTAAACCTTTAGCAGTTATGAATTTATCATCTTGAACTGCTTTTTCATTAGCTGGTAATAAACCTGATTCAAAACCAGGATAACAAATAAATTTATTATTCTTTAATAAACCTTTATGAATAAGAATTGATGGTGCAGCACATATAGCAGCTATATATTTATCTTCTTTAACAAATAAATCAATCATATCTTGTACTCTAGAATCATTTTCAAGATTCTTAGTTCCAGGCATACCACCTGGTAAGATTAAACAATCATAATCATTGGGATTTATCTCATCTAATAATTTATGAGCCTTAAAACAAACATTATGTGATGATAGTACCTCGCTAGTAAAACCTACTAGTTCTACTTCTACACCTGCCCTAAATAATAAATCATAAGTTACTAATGCTTCACATTCTTCTAAACCATTATTAATAATAATTATTGCTTTCATGTTGTCTTTCCTTTCAGTTTCAATACAATGGAACACTTATTCTTATTATAATTTATAGCATAAAGCCTTTCTGCATATAATTGTGCCATTTTATATGCAGAAAAATGTTAGTTAAGATATCACATTAATTATTTGTATCTTTATATGACTACAATAAAAGAAATAATTTGTAGTAAAATTATTTCTATGAAGCGCATTATGAAATTATATGAAAGTTGTAGAACATCTATTAAGGTTGCTTTTTTTGCTTGTATATTAATTGGTATAGGCTCTTTTATTCAAAACGAAAATGTTAATTTATTTTATACATTTAAATCATCTATTGTTTTATTTATTGGTGAATTTTGTTTACGTTTAGGTGAATTTGTTTTGATGAATTTACCATTAATATTTACCCTTAACTTTGTATGCAAAAAGGAAAATAATTCTTCACCGGTTATTATGGCATTAGTTGGTTACTTTACCTTTATGGTTACAACTATGATGTTTTCTAGTCAAAGTCTAGATTCTCAAGCTTATGTTCATCAATATGGTATAAATTCCATATTTAATTTAGGAACTGGTACTAGATATCCGCTAGAAACAGGAATGATTGGTTCTTTAATTGTTGCTTATGCTACTAGGTGTGCCTTTATTTTTTCTAGACATAGAGGTAACTATTCTTTAACAAATATATTTTCTAAGGATATTGCTGGACTAATATATAATGCTTTGTTTTGTTTCTTAGGAGGTCTATTAACTTCCTATGCTTATCCATTTATATTTTCTTACCTACAAAAAGCTATTAACTTTATTAGTGAAGATTTAAGTGATCCATTAAGGATTGCAATATATAGTGTACTAGATAGAGCGTTATCTATTTTAGGTCTAGGTAATGTTATTAGATATCCATTCTGGTTTACAGCACTAGGTGGCTCTAGTCAGAATATGGCTACAGGTCAATCAATATTGGGTGATGTAAATATTTGGGCAAGTGTAAAAAATGGTGTCGCAAATTATTTAGGTGCTGGTAGATTTATTACTCCATATTATGTAATAAATATGTTTATTATCCCAGGTATTTATATTGGAACATTCTTATCAATATCGGATAAAAAGGATAAACGAGTTTTATTTATACCTTTTATTATTGCCATTATTTTATCTGTCTTAGTAGGTAATCCATTACCAATGGAATTAATTATGTTATTTACTTCTCCAGCATTATTATTTATGTATTTGTTTGGTGTAGGAGTAACATCTTTCTTATTAGTTAATAGGCAAGCCTTCTTAGGCTTTACTTATTCAGGAACTAATATAAATATTGCTTTGCCTGGAATATTTCCAGATTTTATTACTAACTTAAGAGATGCGGGCATGTCTACTACCTTAACAACAATTTTAATTATTGGGCTTATTGCTTTAATTGCTTCAATATTTATGACATTATTTTATTATCATATTATTGCCTTTGATTTCGCTAGTAGTGATAATGGAAACAAGATAATTAAGGATATCATTGCTGCAGTTGGTGGAACAGCTAATATAGATTATGCAGGTTCAGGTATATTAAAGTTAAATATTTATTTAAAGAATCCGGAATTGATTTCAATTGAACAGGTTCAAGAAATCGGTCCTAGAAGGGTATATGAAACAAGAAATGGCATAGTTTTTGAGTTTGGAACATCTAGTTATGCTATTGCGAAAAAGATTAACAGATTGTTGAAGAGGAAGCTCGTGAGTAATTGACAATGAAGGCTCCTTTGACTTAAAATTTAGTAGTATTTGAGAAAGGTGGCTTATTATGGCAGCAAAAAGAACATATCAACCTAGTAAAAGAAAACGCCAAAACACTCATGGCTTTAGAGCTAGAATGTCAACAGTTGGCGGACGTAAAGTATTAGCTAGACGTCGTGCAAAAGGTAGAAAGGTATTATCTGATTAAAGTCACTACGGTGACTTTTATTTTTATGAAAAAAGAATTTCGTATTAAAAAGAATGAAGAATTTTCAAGAATTATCGGACAAAGGCACTCTTATGCAAGTGCTAATTTTGTTGTATATTATGCCGATAAAAAGGAAAATCATGTTAGAGTTGGTATTTCGGTATCTAAAAAATTAGGAAATGCAGTAGAAAGAAATAAAATAAAAAGACAAATTAGGGAAATGGTTAAAACCATAATTGATTTTGATAATGATAATAAAGATATTGTAATTATCGCAAGAACTTCATATCTTAAAAATACTTATCAAGATAATTTATCTGATTTGGAAAAGCTAATTAAAAAGGCTATAATATAACAGTATGAAAAAAGGGGAGATCCATGAGTAAAAAACGTATATATTTATTAATTTCAGTAATCGCCTTAGCATTTGTATTAACGGGTTGTACAACTAATACTTCATTAATTAGTTTAGATACAAAATTTGTTGATGTAATGGATGATGGTTTCTTTGCGGCAATTATTACTTTCCCATTGTCTCAGGCAATTAACTGGTTAGAACCAAAAGTAGGTATTTTCTTAGCAATTACTTTAGTTACAATTGCTATTAACGTTGTTGTTCTAGCATTCACATTTAAATCAAGTGTTTCTATGCAAAGAATGCAAGAATTACAACCTGAATTAAGTAGAATTGAAGCTAAATATGAGGGTAGAACTGATGATGTTTCTCAACAGCGTAAAGCTATGGAAGTTCAACAGTTATATCAAAAAAATGGCATCAATATTATGGGAACATTAGTTACTACATTTATCCAATTCCCATTATTAATTGGTATGTATAATGCAGTAAGAAGATCATACGCTGTTGCTAATGCTGAATTTTTAGGTGCTAAACTTTCTTTAACTCCATCTGAGGCTTTAAGTAATAAGGTTTGGGTATGTCTAGTTATCTTTGTATTGATGGTTGTATTCCAATTCATTTCAACTAAGGTTGGTCAATGGATTGCCACTAATAGAGGTAAGCAAGAAGCTGAAAAGCATCATAAGACATATAAGAAACCAGAACAACAAAATCCTATGATGCCATATATGATGTTATTGATGGTAGCATTCGCAATGTATTCTTGTCCTACAGCTTTGTCATTATATTATTGCATTTATTCGGTAATTAATATTATTAAGACAATTGCTATTGATAAGATTACTCACAAGGGGGAATAATATGAAACAATATACTGGAAAAACTCTTGATGAGGTCTTAAATGATATCGCCTCACAACAAGAATGTAAAGTTGAAGATATTACATATAATGTTTTAGAAGAAGAAAAGGGTGGCTTATTTGGTTTACATAAGTCAGTTACTATTGAAGCTTTTACTTCTAAGGATGTTAAGGAATTTATCTTTGAATATTTAGGAGCATATTTTACTGAATTAAATCAGGGTGTTTCTATTGAAATTATCATCACTCACAATAAAGAAAAGAATGATGAATTACTATATCGCGTTGTATTAGATGCTGAAAACAATGCCATTATTATTGGCAAGAATGGTCAAACATTAAGAGCTATATCTACAGTTTTAAAGGCTGCTGTTAATGCTACATTCAAAAGAAGAATCAATGTCATTATTGATGTAAATCATTATAAAGAAGATAGATATAAGAAGGTTAAAGCAATCGCTAGAAAAGAAGCAATCAATGTTGTTAAAACACATATTGATGCTCAATTAGATCCAATGCCTAATGATGAAAGAAAGGTTATTCACCAATATCTACAAGATTTTAAGGGTGTAACTACTATCTCAATAGGAGAAGGAGCTAAACGTCATTTAGTTATTAAATATGCACCAGAAGAAAGTGAAGCTGAATAGTTTCACTTTTTTAATACATCAACTACATGAGAACTTGCACCAAGAAGTTCTTTTCTTTCACATGTTTTTAAGTGAAAATCAATATATGCATTAAAAGTTTCTTCATCCATCTTGTTAATATAAGGACGAATATAATCGCTAGGTCCATCTTGAGCAAATCTTTTTATTGATTGTAGGCTTGTTAAATTGTTTAATTCATCAATATCTTCAATTCTAACTTGAAAATATAATTCATCTTTATCATCAATATGAAAATCATCTTTCAGTTTATCTTTTATTTCTTTATAATGATTATCTTTAAAAGCATATTCTATAACACTATATTCATTCATAATATAGGCTACAAATATATATTTCTTTGTAATTCTTTTTGCTTCTAATAAAGCCTTAATCTTATCTTGTTTTTCATATAAGTGATATAAGGGTCCAAACATAATAGCAATATCAAATTCATTATCTTTAAACATACTTAAATCAGTAGCACTTGCTTCAATAACTTTTAAATTAGGATCATTTCTTTTAATCTTGCCGATATTAGGACGGCATAATTCAACTGCTGTTACATCATATCCTTCATTTTTTAAAGCAATCGCATAACGACCACTTCCAGCACCAATATCAATTATCTTGTCATCTTTAGATAAATATTGATGAATATATTTCATAGAAGTAATATATTCAACCTGTCCATGTCTTCTTAATAATCTTTTATCTTCATTAAATTTATTGTAATGTTCACTAAGTTTTTGTTTGTAATCCATTTTTTTATTGCTCCTTAAGAATAAACATAATATCTAAATCACATTTATGTTCAATACCATCAATTTGACCCTCATCGCTATATTGCCACATTACAAAGGGTTTTTGAAATTGAGGATATTCTTCGTATTGGGCAAACCATATGGGATATTTTTCTAATAAATATTCTTCATAATAATTCTCTGACCAATATAAATAGGTATAAAGCATAACATCTTGCTTTGCGGATATCATATATTCACAAAATGCATCTGCTACCTCAGTTCTTTCTTCTTTAGACATATCATGAATTCTTGATATATTATCATCAGGCAATATAGTCTCCTCAAAATCATAGACAATTGGTAAATCTAGGTGTCTACCATCTAGAACATCTAAAACAAACTTAGCTTCTTCTATGGCTTCTTCAACATTTATAGGTTGGCTATACCAATAAACACCAACCTTAATATCATTTTTTATAGCCTCAGAATAATTGCGTTCAAATTCTAAGTCAACATTTAATTTTCCTTCACTTGCCCCACGATATCCAAGCCTAATGTATGCAAACTCGACACCGCTTTCTTTAACTTTCTTCCAATCAATTGTTTCTTGATGGGCAGCAACATCAATACCAAACATCGAGGTATATCTATCGTCTTCATAAGTTAAATATGGATGATTGCTTAATTTAGTAAAATCATAATCACTATAAGGAACTAAAACAATATTTTCATTATCTTTTTCATCTTTTTTAAATAAAATCAAATATAAAAAAGTTATAAATAAACTTATACATATTAGAATTGTTAAATAAGTAATTATTTTCTTTTTCTTCTTCTTCTTCACATAAATATTATACAAAACATAGTTGTGGCTTTTTTTATAATAAAATAATAATAGAGGTACAAATTATGATAATACATGCAAATAGAATTTATATGGAAGATGGCTGTAAAGCGGGTTACTTAGAAATAGAAGATAGAGTTATTAAACATTTTTATGATGAAGGTAGCAACATTAAAGCAGATATTGATTACAAGAATATGCGTATAATTCCTGGTATATTTGATAGTCATAATCATGGTGGTTTTGGTTATTCCGTATCTAAACATTGCACAAAGCAAGACTTAAAGGCCTTACTTAAAGCACAGGCCTCGCTTGGTGTAGTAAACTATATGCCAACAACTTCCGGTCTAGATAATATTGCATTAATTGCTGAAGAAGTTGATAAAGACCAAGATGGTTCTAGAGTTATAGGCGTTCATTCTGAAGGACCATGGGGTTCTAGAGTTGGTGAAAAGGGCATTAATACGGGTTATCCTAAACCAGATATGAATGAGGCAATAAAGATGTTTGAAGCAGGAAAAGGAAAGTTAAAACTAGTCGATATTGCCCCAGAAGTTGATGGAGCTTTAGATATTATTAAATATTTTGTATCTAAAGGTGTGAATGTTGGAATATTCCATACAAATGCTAATTATGAGGAAGCAAACAAAGGTATTGATGCTGGTGCAAGTGTTGCCACCCATTTAGGAAATGTTATGACTGGTTTACATCATCGTGATGTTGGTACACTTGGGGCATGTTTATTAAGAGACGAGGTAGATTGTGAAATGATATGTGATGGTTTACATATCTCACTACCTATGATTCAAATATATTTAAGATGTAAAAGTCATGATCAATTAATGATGGTTTCTGATAATGTTATGTATGCGAATTTGCCAGTAGGTAGATACAAAGGTATGAATAGTAATTCTGATAGAGCCTTTATTAATATTACAAAAGAGGGCTTTGTATTATCTGATACAGGTAGATTATCTGGCTCTAGTAAGCCTGTTATTTATGGTATTAAAAACTTAGTTGAGAAATTGCATGTACCAATGGAAGAATGTTGTAAGTTCTTTTGTTATAATCCTATTAGAAAATATTCTAACCCAAATAAAAAGGGTTCTTTAAAACCAGGTAAGGATGCTGATATGGTAGTAATTGATGATGATTATAATGTAATCGCTACTTATTCTGAAGGTAGAATAATATATGATTGTAAAGAAAAACATGATTATATAAAGCCTGGCATAATTGAAGAATTAAAGGTTTAGAATTAAAATTTAAAGGTAAAAAGGAGTTTTTATATGACAACACTAGAAATCATCAACAATGTATGCGATAAATTAGGAATTAGTAAAGCAGCCTTAGCTAAAAAGATAGGTATGCTTCCTTCTTCTTTATATAGAAAACTTGATAGAGATAGTATGAGCCTACAAGAACTTCAAAAATGCCTAGACTTATTAAATGTATCTTTATCAGTTAATATCAAGTATCCTGATGGCGCTGTTGAAGATCCTCAAGTTAATTATGAATTATTATTAGAAAAATATAATGTAGTCAACAAAGAGTTAACAACAATTAATATGACTAATGAGTTTCAAAGAAAATCATTAAAAGAACTTAGAACCGAATTAACTAACGCTTCTGCTTATCTTGATTTAAGTAAAAAAAGAGCTGCTGATTCAAGTCTTTATTTAAATAAGGTTAGAACTTCCTTAAACAGCATGGATGTAACTATTGCCTATGCTTTAGGCGAAGAACCTACTATTAAAAGACAATCTAATGAACCTATTAATATAGAAGTATTAAAAGGTAAAAGAATTCTAATTGTAGAAGATAATGAATTAAATCGTTCTGTAATAAAGGATGTTTTATCGGACTACGATTTAACAATCGAAGAAGTAGACAATGGTAAAGATGCTATCACAAAGATTAATCAAAATGTTCCAGGATATTATCAATGTATTTTAATGGATATTGAAATGCCAGAAATGGATGGTTTTGAAACAACAATAAATATCCGTAATTTAAATAATCGTATTAGATCAAATACTCCAATAATTGCTTTAACTGCTAACGCAACTACAATCAATAAAGAAAAATCAGTTGTGGTAGGTATGGATGGTTTCTTAACAAAACCAATCGATACTAATCAATTGTTATATAGTTTAGAAAAGGTTCTATAAAGAAGGTTGCATAACCTTTTTTGTTTTAACTATAAGTATTGAAATAGAAATATGAACTCAATATAAGAAAACTATGACATATAAATACATATACAAAACACCAAAACAATTTTCCAATATGATAATGAATAGTGATGGAGAATATTTGACTGGATTATGTTTTGAAGGATCTAGAGATATATCAAAACATGAACTAAATTGTGAAGAAAAGGATATTCCAATATTTAAAGAAGTATCTAGATGGCTAGATATATATTTCAGTGGAAGAAATCCTGATTTTATTCCTAAATATAGGATAGATAACATAACACCTTTTAGAAAAGAAGTTATAGATATAATGAATACTATTGAATATGGAAAATTATTAACTTATAACGATATTTCTAAAATAATAGCTAAAAATAGGAATATAAAGAAAATGTCTAGTCAAGCAGTTGGTGGGGCTGTAGGATGGAATCCAATTTGCATTATTATTCCTTGCCATAGAGTAGTTGGAACTAATGGCAGTCTTACAGGATATGGTGGTGGAATAAAAAATAAAGTAGAATTATTAAAATTGGAAGGAATTGATATGTCAAAATATTTCATCCCCAAAACAGGTACAGCATTATGATTAGATGCAAATGGTGTAATCTTAAAAATCCTAAATATGTAGAATATCATGATAATGAATGGTGTAAACCTAATTTTGATGATGATTATTTATATGAAATGCTTTTATTAGAAAGCTTTCAAGCTGGTT
>CAVDLK010000032.1:0-11161 GCA_963609745.1 Erysipelotrichaceae bacterium
ATTTAATAGTTATGGAAGCGCTAACAGTATAACTAAAATTTATGTCATTTTTTTATATATTCTTTAATGATAATTTTTATTAGAATTTTTATAAGGGGTTATATTAATTATGTCAGATTATATCTCTAGTGATTTAAGCAATATATTTATTAAACGTCCTTATAGGAGAAATAGGGTTTCTTCTTTTGCTAAGGATGGTTCTAATGCGGATTTTGTTGAAATTAGTCCAAATGAAAATAGAGTAGTGGCAAAGATTACTGGTCCTGCTGTAATTAATCATTTTTGGTGCACTATGGGTAATGTTAAAAAGGGTGATAAGTCTGGTGCAGTGGGTCATGAAAAATATAATGCTAGAAAAGTAATATTAAGAGTATATTGGGATGATGAAGAATATCCTTCTATTGAAGTACCAATTGGTGATTTCTTTGGTATGGGACATGGTATAACAAGAAACTTTACCAGTGCTGCTGTTGAAATGTCAGCTTTAAATGGTCATGGTTTTAATTGTTGGTTGCCTATGCCTTTTAATTCGAGTGCTCGTTTTGAAATAGAGAATAATTGTATTAATGATTTAAGATATTATTTTTATATTGATTATGAAGAGGTTGATAAATTAGCTGAAAATAGTTTATATCTACATGCATGTTGGAATCGTGTTTTCCCTAGTATTGGAAAGGATGAAAAAGATTATAATTCTCATACTGAATGGATATTTGGTAATAAAGATGATTTAAATATAGATGGTAAGAATAATTATGTTATTTTAGATGCTAAGGGTAGTGGTCAATATGTTGGTTGCAATTTGAATATTGCCAATTGTAATACTTCAAATTGTTGGGATTGGTATGGTGAAGGTGATGATATGATTTTTGTTGATGGAGAGCCTTGGCCACCTAAACTACATGGAACAGGGCTTGAAGATTATTTCAATTGTGCATGGTCACCTACAGAAACTTATACATCTTTATATCATGGTGTTATATGTGATGATAAATCTAACTTTAAAGGAAAGCATACTTATTATCGTTATCATATTAAAGATCCTATTGCTTTTAATGAATCAATTAAGGTAACAATAGAAACTGGCCATAATAATAATAGAAGTGATGATTATTCTTCTACTGCTTATTTTTATCAAAGTGAGCCACATCTTGAATATCCAAAAATGTTAGAGGTGGCTAAACGTATGCCGTTAGATGAACATAAATTGCTTTGGAATAACACAATAGATTATGAAGAAGTAAGTGATGATGTTGAATATGATAGTTAAAAACACTAATCTCTTGTAACGCAAGTTTTATATCGTGTTACAATAGTTGTGGATGAGCCTATCCATAATTTAATTGGTTTTTACTCAATGGAGTTTAAACATAAAAGTAATTCTTTAATAAGAAGGGAGAAAAAATGAAAAAACTTTTATCTGTACTACTTGCAGTATTATGCTTAGTTTCATTAGTTGCTTGTAGTGGTGGTCAAACTGACGACAGTGGCGATGATAGTTCTAGCGACGTCGTACAAGCTGAAATCGTTCTTGTAACAGATGCTAAATCTGTTGATGACAAAGGTTTCAACCAATATTCTTGGGAAGGTGTAGTTGCTTATTGTGAAAAGAACAATATCACTAAGAACTATTACATGCCTACAGAACAAACTACTGAACAATATTTAGCTCAAATCGCTTCTGCAGTTGCAGGCGGTGCTAAGATTATCGTTTGTCCTGGTTACTTATTTGGTGATGCAGTTGCTGAAGCTCAAACTACATATCCAGATGTAACATTCATCTGTATCGACTTTACACCTGCAGATTGCCAAGCAAATGCTTTAGGTGTTCTATTCGAAGAAGAAGAATCTGGTTTCTTAGCAGGTTATGCTGCTGTTAAAGATGGTTACAGACACCTAGGATTTGACGGTGCTATGCAAGTTCCTGCTGTTAAGAACTTTGGTTATGGCTATTTAGCTGGTGCTGAATATGCTGCTAAAGAATTAGGCTTAGCTGCTGGTGATGTTACTATTGAATATTCATATACTGGTGAATTCGCTGAAAAACCTGAATACGTTACAGCTGACCAAGCTTTATACACTGCTGGTGTAGAAGTTATCTTCGGTTGTGGTTCTCCAAGAAACGCATTCGAGGCTGCTGACAAGTTCAATGCTTCTTCTGATACTAAGGTTTCTGCTATCGGTGTTGATACTGACTGTTCAGATCAATCAGATGCAGTTATTACTTCAGCTATGAAGAACTTAGCTCCAGTTGTTGAAATGTTAATTGGTAAAGTTTATGATGGAACATTCGAAGGTGGCAAGTCTCAATACTTCAACATCAAAGATGATGCTTTAGCTCTTCCAATGGAAACTTCTAAATTCAATACATTCTCACAAGAAGATTATGATGCAATCGTAAGTTTATTAAAGACTAACGAAGAATTAAGAACATCTCTTCCTCATGGATATGGTGATGGTTCTGAAGGCGATTATCTAAATTGCATCGACTACGCTAATACATTAGAATTAGTACACGTTAACATCTCTGCAGATGCTGATGGTGCTGCTTATAAAAACTATTAATAATAAGTCGTAGTTTATAGGGAGCAAGAATCAAAAACTTGCTCCCTATTTTTACTTTTAAATGAAAGGGGTAACAATGGAAAAGTATGCAATTGAGATGTTGAACATTACTAAAAGATTCCCAGGAATCATAGCTAATGACAACATCACATTACAACTTAAATACGGGGAAATTCACGCTTTACTAGGTGAAAATGGTGCCGGTAAGTCTACTTTAATGTCTGTTCTATTTGGTTTATATCAACCTGAAGAGGGCAAAATTTTAGTAGATGGTAAAGAAGCTAAAATCACTGGTCCTAGAAAAGCAAACGAATTAGGTATTGGTATGGTTCACCAACACTTCATGCAGATTAAGAATTTCACGGTTTTGGAAAACATTATCCTTGGTGTTGAAACAACTAAGGGTGGCGTTTTGCAAATGAACGAAGCTAGAAAGAAAGTTGTTGAACTATCTGAAAAATATGGATTGAAGATTGATCCAGATGCTTATGTAAGAGATATAACAGTTGGTATGCAACAAAGAGTTGAAATATTAAAGATGTTATATCGTGATTGTAAAGTATTAATTTTTGATGAACCAACTGCGGTATTAACTCCGCAAGAGATAGATGAGTTAATGAAGATAATGGATAATCTTCGTAAAGAAGGTAAGGCTATTATGTTTATTACTCATAAACTAGAAGAAATTAAGGCTGTATCTGATAGAGTTACAGTATTAAGACTTGGAAAATATATTGGTAGTGTTAATACTAAAGATACTACAACTCACCAACTTGCTGAAATGATGGTTGGTAGAGAGGTTAATTTCCATGTTGATAAGGCTCCACAAAAACTTGGCGATCCAATTCTTTCAGTTAAGAATTTAAAATTACGTAATAAATTAAATGCTGATAAGTATATTATCAATGATGTTACATTTGATGTACATGCTGGTGAAATTTTATGTATCGCTGGTATTGAGGGTAATGGTCAAAGTGAGTTAGTTAAAGTTATTTCTGGTTTATTAACTCAAGATGATGGTCAAATTATCTTAAATGGTGAAGATATTTCTAATGCTAGTAGAAGAGAAAGAATTGTAAAGGGATTATCATATGTTCCTGAAGATAGACATAAACATGGTCTAATTCTAGATTCTACATTAGAGGAAAATTTAGCTTTAAAGAGATATTTCACTCCTGAATTACAAAATAAGGGAATTATCAATTTCAAAAATAGAAGAGCATTAGCTAATAAATTAATTGATGAATTTGATATTCGTACATCTGAAGGCCCTATTACAGTGACAAGATCAATGTCTGGTGGTAACCAACAAAAGGCTATCGTTGCTAGAGAAATTGATGCTGATCACTCAGTTCTAGTAGCAATTCAACCTACTAGAGGTCTAGATGTTGGTGCAATTGAAGGTATTCATAAGAACTTAGTTGCTCAACGTGATGCTGGAAAAGCAGTATTACTTGTATCATTTGAACTAGAAGAAGTTATGGGCGTTTCTGATAGAATTATCGTCTTCTATGAAGGTGAGATTGTTGCTGATGTTAAGCCTGAAAATATTACTGTCAATGAATTAGGTCTATATATGGCAGGTAGTAAGAGGGAGGAAAAGAAATAATGTTTAAAAAATTATTAACATCTAAACGTGATTATTCTGGTATTATCTCTTCTTTGCTTGCTATAGCTATTGGCTTGCTTGTTGGTTTTATCGTTTTATTTATTGTTAAACCATCTGCATGTGTTAAAGGATTTAAATTATTATTAACTGGAGGATTCTTCCAAGGATTAACTACCTTTGGTTCAGTATTCTTCTACGCTACACCAATTATCTTATGTGGTCTTGGTGATGCTTTTGCATTTAAAGCTAGTATTTTCAATATTGGTGGTCCAGGCCAAATGCATGTTGGTGCTTTAGCTGCTATTTGGGTAACTTATAACTGTAACCTTGGCCCAATTCTATCACCATTAGTAGGTTTAACTTGTGGTGCTATTGCTGGTGCTTTATGGGCATTAATTCCTGCATTATTAAATGCTTATAAGAGAGTTAATATCATTATTACAACAATTATGATGAACTATATAGGTATGTACCTTGCTGTTTATCTATTGAAGATTTCTAATGTATTTGACCCTACTAAGAACCAATCAGTTAATATTCCAAAAGAATTAAGAGTATCTAGATTAGGTTTAGATAAAATATTTAAAGGTTCTGCAATCGATGCTGGTATTCTCATTGCCATTGTAATTGCAATTATTCTATGGTTTATTTTAGAGAAGACAACTCTTGGATATGAAATCAAAGCCGTAGGTAAGAATAGAGATGCTGCTGACTATGCAGGTATCAATGCTAAGAGAACTATCGTTATTTCTGTATTAGTATCTGGTGCTTTAATTGGTCTAGGCGGTGGCTTTATGTATCTAGGTTGGGCTGGTAAACACTTAGTTGGTTCTAACTCACAATTAGGTGAAGGCTTTACTGGTATAGCTGTTACAATGCTTGCTTCAAATAACCCAATTGGCTGTCTATTCTCTGGATTCTTCCTAGCATACTTAACAGAATCAGGTTCATTTATGCAAACAGTAGGTTATGCTCCTGAAATCGTTAAAGTTATTTCATCAGTAATTGTTTATTGTTCTGCATTAGCATTACTTGTTTCTGAATATATTAGAAAGAAAAAATTGGATTATCAAGCTGGTATTGCTGACAATCCTAATGTTAAAAGAGTTGGTAAAGGAGGTAAAGAATAATGGATGCTTGGATAAGACTTATTGGCACATCATTAATGTTATTCTTCATGCCATTAACCATTGCTGGTATTGGCGACTTAGTTGCTGAAAGATCTGGTCTATTGTTCATGTGCGTTGAAGGCGTAATGGTCTTCGGTGCATTCTTTGGAGTTTTAATGATTAGATTATTCTCTGAAACAATGGCTAAAATTCCACTATTAATATTATGTTTATCAGTATCTGCACTTGCTGGAATTCTCATGTCTCTATTGCATGGTTTTGCCGCAATTCATTTAAAGGCTGAACAAAATATTTCCTCTACTGCTATTAATACATTATCTCCAGCATTAACAATGTTAATTTCCAAATCTGTGTTTGGTACTGATAACTTCGTATATGATAGTTCAGTATTCATTATTTCTAAGGTTCCAGTACTTGGTGATATTCCTGTAATTGGTCCACTATTCTTCCAAGGCTGCTATCCTACAACATTCATAGGTATTGCATTATTCATAATTACTTGGTTTGTATTATATAAGACAAGATTTGGTTTACAATTAAGATCTACAGGTGAAAATCCTCAAGCTTCTGATTCAGTAGGTATTAGTGTATACAAGATGAGATATCTAGCAACAATCATTACTGGCGCACTTGCTGGTATTGGCGGTTTCACATATATCTTAACTACTTCTTACTGCTTCATGGGCGAAGTTTACGGATATGGTTACCTAGCACTTTCTATTGTTTCTTTAGGACAATGGAAACCTAAAGGTGTCTTATTAGGAGCTCTATTATTTGGTACTATTGGTGTATTCTCATCAGCTTATGCTTCTATACCATTTATTAAAGATTTACCTATTCCTGCAGTATTCTATAGAATTCTTCCTTATCTAATCACTTTAATTGTTGTATCAATTAATCCTGATAAGCATAATGCTCCTGCAATATGTGGTGAGCCATACGATAAGGGCAAGAGATAATTATTTACCGTGAGAACTAATTGGAAAATTCCCCAGATAATTCAATTAGTATAACCTAAGTAATTTATAAGTATTGTTTAAGAACTTCCATTTAAAAAGTGGAAGTTTTTTAATTTAAAATGGTATCATAGTTATGTAGTTTTAGTGGCTGTCTCCATAGAGAGAAATTGAATCTATTCAAAGTAACTCAAGAAGTTGCCCGGCCTCCAGATAGGGAGTTTGGACCTTGTTGAGTTTTTTTGTAAGATGTAGTTGTAAAAAATTATTCAAGGTTAAATCCTAAGACTAATATTTTAATCGCAAGGGAGGAAAATTTATGAGTAAGTTTCTAATTAAGAATGCGGATATTGCTAATTTTGATGATTTATCAACAAAGACTCAAGAGATTTTAATTGAAGATGGTAAATTTAAGAAGATTGCTGACAAGATTGATAAGAAGGAATGTGTAGGGGCAACCGTAATTGATGCCCACAATATGTTGGCTTTACCAGGTTTCGTTGATTGTCACTCACATGTTTATCAAACATTTATTAAGGGTCCTCTAGATGATTTGATTATTACAGATTGGTTAGTAAAACTATATAAATTTGAAGATGCAATGACAGAGGAAGATTATTATTATGCAACACTATTATCTTGCTTGTCTGCACTTAGATTTGGTACCACAACTATTAATGAAATGGGTGGTTTTTTTGCTTTAGATGCAAGTTTACAAGCTTTTGAAGATGCTGGCATTAGAGTTACTTATGGTATTTCAACCACTGATGTTCCTGAAAATGATGTAACGCCAATTCTTTCTATAGATGAAGCTTTAGAAATGACTGATACTGTTTATAAGAAGGTACATGGTAGAAATAATGGTTTAATGAGAGCGTCTGTAGCTCCTGCAGGTCTGCCTGCGATTTCTGAGAAGATGGCTCAAACAATGAAGAAATATGCTGATGAAAGAGGCTTAATTTATCATACACACTTAGGTGAAGGAAAGATGGAGACAGAAAGAGTTGCCAAGTTCTATGGTGTAGGTGGTGAGGCTGAAGCATTAGAGAAAATTGGTGTACTAGATAAACACACTCTATTAGCTCATTCAATTTGGTTAAGTGACCATGAATTAGAAATAATTGCTAAGTCGGGTGCTATTCCTGTACATTGTCCAAATACAAATATGAAGATTTCTGATGGTATTCCAAAGATTGCTCAGATGTTAAAACTTGGCATACCTGTTGCAATGGGTTGTGATGGTGAGGCATCTAGTGGAACCAAGGATATGATTAGAGAAGGTAAGGCTGGTTCTTACTTACAAAAGGCTATTACTTTAGATCCTACTGTTATGGATGCTGGTACAACATTTAAGATGATGACTATTAATGGTGCTAAAGCATTGATGTACGATGATTTAGGTGAAATTAAGGAAGGTAATCAAGCTGATTTAGTATTAGTTAATATGGAAGATGATTTATCTTTAACTGATAGAGATCATAGAATTGGTAATTTATTATATGCTGGTACTGGTCATGCAGTAGATACAGTATTTGTTGCTGGCCAAATGAAAGTTAGAAATAAGAAGATTCAGGGTTTTGATGAACAATTTATTATTAATAAATGTAATGATATGATTCATAGATTAAATGTTAAGACAGGATATGTAAAGGATTAAGCATGGCTGTTAGAGAGAAAAAATATTTAAATAGTAAGGGTGAATTGTATTTTACAGGTCTTAAAGATGGTGATATTGCTGAAACTGTTTTAATGCCAGGTGATTTAAAAAGAGCTAAGATAATTGCTGATTGTTTTAAACAAAATCATTTTGTTCAAGGACAAAGAACTTATTATACCTATACTGGTGTAACACAAAATGATACTCCAATTTCTGTTGTATCAAGTGGTATGGGTCCTTTGGCTGTTTCAACAGTTGCAGAGGAATGTAGCCAAATTGGTATGAAGAATTTAATTAGAGTTGGTACTGGTGCTGCTTTATTAACTGATTATCAACCTGGAAGAATTATTATTGCGACAGGTTGTGTTAGAGGCGATGGCAACTCTTACGAATATGTTCCTGCTGAATATCCTGCTATTGCTGACCCATATGTTACAAAAGCTTTAATTCAAGCTGCAAAGCAAATGGGCGAAGATCCAATCGTTGGTTTATATCGTGCTCATGACTCATATTATAGAGAAACTGATACCGCTATGATTGATACTTATGAAAGAATGAAACCATGGGTTGATGCTGGTGTTAAGATGGTTGAAAATGAGTCTGCAACTTTATTTACTGTTGGTCCACAATTGGGTTTAAGATGTGGTTCAATTTGTGTATCTCATACATCCATGGTTGAAAATACTATTTATTACACTGGTCCTAAATCTTGTGTTGCTTATCCTGAAGCTTTCGAAGATGATTTTATGGATAAGAGAATTTTGGTTTGTTGTAAGATTGCAGTTAGGGCAAGTGAAATATTAGCTGATATGAAGGAAAAAGGAGAAATCAAATAATGGCTGACTTATTAAAAAATGGTTTTGATTCACTTCCTCAATTAGAAAACGATAACACAGTTCACCATTTAGGTCTTAAAAAAGGTGATGCCAAGCAAGGATGTATATTAACTAGTAATCTAGAAAGAATTGAACTTATTAAGGATACATTTGAAAATCCACAACAGATAGGTAAAAGAAGAGAATATATTACTTATACTGGCAAGGTTGATGGCGTTGAAATATCTGCTATGACTATTGGTAATGGTTGTATGCCTACAGAAATTGCTGCAGAAGAATTAAGACATGTTGATTGCAAGAAGATGATTAAGGTTGGATCTTGTTTTGCGATAGATCCTGCTATTAAGCCTGGTACTATATTTGTACCTACTGGTGCATGTAGATGTGAGGGAGCTTCTTTGGAATATGTTAATATTCAATATCCTGCTGTTACTGATTTATATGTTTTCTTTGCGATATTAGATGCTGCTAAGAAGTTAAATATTGATGTAGTCACTGGTATTACTAGAACTCATGATGCTTTGTTTTTAGAATCACCATATGCTCATGATGGCGTTAAGGAAAGAATTGCTCCATGGCAAAAGGTTGGTGTATCTTGTGTTGATAATGAATGCGCAACTTTATTGACTGTTGCTTCAATTCTACAGATGCAAGCTGGATGTGTATATGTAGTTACTGATAACCTGGCAACTGGTGAATCTATGGATTTTGAAGCTGATTATCAAAACAAGATTATGGATACTATAAAGATTGCGGAATTTGCTTTAGTTAAATTAATCAAAGGGGAGACAATATGAAATATAAAAGTGCAAAATTAACTAATTCTCAAGGAAAGATGTGGCATATTGGTATTGATGAGTCAGAGGCAGGTAAGCATTTTATTTTACCTGGAGATCCTGCTAGATGTGCTATGGTTGCTAAAGAGTTTGATTCAATAAAGTGTGAAGCAGTATCTAGAGGTAATCCTACTATAACTGGTGATTATCATAATGTTCCTGTTTCTGTTATGTCTACAGGTATGGGTCCTATGGCTGTGGCTATATGTGTTGAAGAATTAAAACATTTAGGTGTTAAGACAATGATTCGTATGGGTACTTCTGGTTCTTTACAACCTAATATTCCCAATAATTCTTTTGTTATTGCTACTGGCGCAGTAAGAGGTGAGGGTGCTACAAAAGAATATATTCCTGTTGAATATCCCGCAATTGCGGATATTGATGTTGTTAATGCTTTAAGACAAGCATGTAAAGAATATGGTGTTAAACCATATCTAGGTGTAGTTAGATCTCATGATGCTTTCTATATTGAATCTCCTGGTGCTCATGGTGGTATGGAAGGCGTAAAAGAAAGAATTCAAGTATGGGAAGATGCTGGCTGTCTTGCAGTAGAAAATGAATCCGCTGCATTATTTACTGTTGGTTCTTTACTAGGCGGAGTTAGAACAGGCACCATCTTATTAGCTGGTGGTTATATTGGTGGATCTTATGGCTCTATGACTACTTCTGATGATGCTGATTATCCTAAAAAGGTTGAACTTATGACTAAGATAACTTTACGTGCTATTGAGATTATAGATAAATTAGATGATTTAGAGGATATTAGAGTTGATGAAGAATAAGAAGTTAAATTATAAAGCACTTTCTGTTAATGTAATTATTTGTCTTGTTTCTACATTTTTATCGCAATTTGGTGTTGCTTGTTACTATGGTTGCGGTTTAGGAACAGACCCAATAAGTGTTTTTGTTGATGGTTTACATGGTAGGCTTGGCCTATCATATGGTCAAATATCTACCATTTGTTATGTTATCTTAGGCCTATTGTTATTCTTTTTTGAAAGAAAGCATTTAGGTATAAATACCATTATTAATATCGTTTTTGGTGGTCAATTACTTGATTGGTGTGTTGCTTTAGTTAGCAATACTTTCCCAATAGAAAAAATCACATTCATAACAAAATTACTTATTTTATTAGTAGCATTGATTGCAACTGGTATTGGTTATGGTATGTCAATTGCTTGTGATTTAGGTGTAGGAACCTTCCAATTTATACCTTTATTCATGCGTGATTATTTACATATTGAATTAAAATATGCTCAAATTATCTCTGATGCTACTTTCTTTATAATAGGTTGGTTATTAGGCGGTATAGTTGGTATTGGTACAATTGTTAGTGTTTTCTTAACAGGATACATACTTGATTGGACCGTAAACAATACTTTAAAATTTACTGATAAATTCGGTAAGATGGTCGAATAAAAATACAATATATTTTAAAAGACAACAATTATTTTCTAATGAGTCCCTTGATGGGGCTTTTTAAATTTCCTGTTTTAATGAAAATATTTGAAAACGGATTATATAAACATGATGTTATATATTGGCATATATATTATTTTATTATCTTCTTTT
>CAVDLK010000033.1:0-11158 GCA_963609745.1 Erysipelotrichaceae bacterium
TAAATAAATTGTTGCATTATCCTTCTATCGCCTTTATTACTTTTGGTAATAATTGTTTCTTTCTTGAAACTAATCCTGAAACAAAATTATTAACCATTCTCTTGCCATACATATCTTCTAATATATAAGATTTATTACCAGCAGCTAATAAATAAGAACCAGAACCACTAGGATTAGTAAGCATCATAATCATTAATTCATATGAACCAGACTTACTTGAATCATTCAAATATGATTGTAAATCTTCTTTAATTGTATTAAATTCATCCTTAGACTTACATGCTGCTTGACCAATTCCAATTTTTACTCCATCAAAATTAAATTCCTTAAAATCATCATAAACAATTTCAATTAATCTTTTTGATAATAAAGAATCTGTATGCTTAATCATTTCTTTTGATAAGATATTAGCCTTTATACCACTGATATTTTCTAATTTTTTTGCCACATCTAAATCAACATTAGTCGTAGTTGGCGATTTAAAATTCATAGTATCAGAAATGATTGCCCCTAATATTAGTCCAGCAAGTTTATCAGAAATATTGATATTAGCATCAAAAAACTTTTGGGCAATTATAGTTGCAGTAGAACCAACGCTCATTGTGGTGATGTTTATAGGATTCTCTGATTCAAAACCACCAAAACGATGATGATCAACAATCTCTAATATCTCACCATCTTGTATCTCATCAATAGATTGCTTATATTCATTATGGTCAACTAAAATAAGTTGTTTCTTACGATAATTAAATAAATGATATCTAGATACAGCACCAACAATCTTATCATTATCATCAATTACTGGATAAGATCTATGACGTGAATTAGCAATCTTCTTACTTACATCTTGTACTGTTTCATTACAATTGAAATGTTCAACATTTTCCTTCTTTTGCATTACATGTTCAATAGTAGGTATTTGATAAATTAAACGTGTTGCTGTTAATGGTGTTATTGCCGTGGTAATAATTGTAGTATCAGTATCCTTTGCTAGTTGTAAGATTTTATCTGAAATAGGAGAACTTGTAACAACTATCAACATAGTTGCTCCTAAGCCTAATGAATAAGTCATCTTATCATCTTCATTTCTAGTTAAAACAATACTATCCAACTCAACTCTAGATTTTAAAGTTGGGAAGATATGAATCTTACCACCTAATTTTCTAGTTCCTCTACATAGTAATTTACCTTCAAGAATCTTAACAACATTATCAATTTCAATCATCTTGATAATATCTTCTAATTGCTTATCAGTTTTTGTCCACATATAAGTTAAATCATCTAGAGAAACTATACCTTCTAGTCTTTTTTTCTTATCCGCAACAATTAAACTTCTATTCTTTTTCTTTAAACAAAGATCTAAAGCTTCTTTCATTGTTAAGTCTTTACTTACAATGTTAGGCTTATCCATTGTTATCTCTTTTAATGTTGATCTAGCAGAATATAATCTCAAAGGATCCTCAAAAGAAAAACGCTCGAGTAAATATTCTGTTTCTGCATTAATTGAACCTAGTCTAGCAGCCACAGCATTAAATCCTAGAGCCTTTTTATATTCTGCATAAGCTATCGCAGAGACTATGGAATCTGAATCAGGGTTTTTATGACCAAATATATAGATTTCTTGATTTTTCATTTAATTGCATCCATTATTTCTTCTTTAGAAATTGGACCCTCTCTTAATATTTTTATATCACCGCTACAATCAACAATTGTACTAGCACTATCACCTCTAGCATCTTCACATACTATTGCATCAATCTTATCCTTCATGCATTCATAAACATCATTCCACTTCAATAAAGAACCATTACCTGAAATATTAGCACTAGTAACTAAGATTGGTTCTTGTAATTTATCCATTAGTTTTAATATCCATTCATCATCAGGAACCCTTATACCAATAGTCTTCTTACCACCAGTGATAAAATCATCAACTTGTTCTCTTTTATTAAAAATAATTGTTATTGGCCCAGGCATAAACTTATCAATTAACTTTGCACTACTTTCAGTTATACAAGCAACAATATTAATCATACCCCCACCAGTACACATCATTGGTAAAGGTTTATTAAAATCTCTTCCCTTTGCTTCATATACTTTTTTAACAGCATTCTCTCTACATAAACAAGCCAAACCAAAAACAGTATCCGTAGGAAAAGCAACTATTCCCTCATTATCTAAAATAGCGATTACCTTATCAATATCGGCCTTTGAAAGTTTATTTGTCTTCATATAATGAATATACTTCTGATACTGGTGCATGACATGCAACAGCAAGGATTAATTTCGATAACATCCAACCAATTGAAAGAACCTTAATCTTTGTGCTTTCTTGTAACTCTTCTTTTGGAATAGAAATAGTATTAGTAACCACTACCTCTTTAATAACAGAATCTTCAATTCTAGTAATAGCATTATGTGAGAAGATACCATGAGATACACATACATAAATATTTTTAGCGCCATATTCTTTTAAGATATTAGCAGCAGCAATTAAAGAACCACCTGTGTCGATAATATCATCAACAATAACTACATCCTTATCCTTTACATCACCAATAATATTGCAAGCTTCGCAAACATTAGCTCTTGGACGTCTTTTATCAATAATGGCAATCGGACATTCCAACATTTCCGCTAAATTTCTAGCACGCTTAACTCCACCATGGTCAGGAGAAACTACAACTATCTCATTAGGATCAAATTTCTTTCTTCTTAAATATTGACCCATCATAGGTACAGTAGTTAAATCATCAACTGGACATTCAAAGAAACCTTGAATTTGCGCAGCATGTAAATCAAAAGTAACAATACGCTTAGCACCAGCTTTTTCTAAAAGTGAAGCAACTAACTTGGCACTTATAGGTTGTCTTGGTAGAGCCTTTCTATCTTGTCTAGCATAACCAAAATAAGGAATAATACAAGTTATTTCACCTGCCGAACTTCTCTTTAAAGCATCAATACAAATTAATAATTCCATTAATGATTCATTAACTGGTTTTGATGTTGATTGAATAACATAAATATTCTTTCCTCTTACTGATTCACCAAGTTCTACTAATGTTTCACCATCCGCAAAATGATTAACCACAGTCTTACCTGGTTTAATATTCAAATAGTTACAAACTTCATTTACTAAATCTACAGATCTAGTTAAACCAATAACAACTACATCTTTTAAACTCTTATATTTAGCACTAGCATCATTCTTAGTAAATTTCTTAACAACCTTATTCTTAATTTCTACTTGTTCATATTCAATATTTTCGAAATCCTTAATTAATTCATTTGGAATCACGAAAGCTTCACAAATCTCACCTTCACATATTGCAAGCGCAGCAGTATCTCTTTTTAATAAACGTTGATAATCTTCAGCATTCATATCAGGAAATAAAGGAGATATCATCAATGTCTTACCCTTTTTATCGAGTTCTTCTAATACTTCCTTAACATCACTTCTTCTAAAAGTACCTGGATATCTCTGATCTGCACCAACAACATAAATATCACCGATGCTTTCTGTCTTCTTTAATTCATTTATCGCATGTACTAATAAATTTCCACCTAAATAAGGTGCCTTAACTAACTGTTTCTCTTCATCATTTTTTATAAAGATTATTGCGCTATTCATATTCTTCTCCTTATTTAAATTAATTCTATCATTAAAACCTAAAACATAACTTAAACTTACTGAGTATTTGTATTTTTTAAATGCTCTCTAAAGAAAGCACATTCTTCATCATTACAAATTGTAGCCTCATCAAGCCTACAATTTAGATGGAATACATGTCCTATTTCTTTATTACCCTTTTCACCATATATTTTAAATTTAGATTCAACACCTATTCTTTGTAATCTTCTATATAATGGTTTAGCCATAAATTTAAGGAAATCCTCTTGTGCTGACATTACATAAGTAGGTGGATAATCCTTAGTTATATTTCTATTTACTCTAAATTGAGGAAGATAATCCTGATAATTATCTGGAATATAATCCTTAGTCATTGTCTTATCATTTGGTGGCAATAATTTACTAATTGGTAAAACATAAACACCACAATTTAAAGCAATGGCATTTAATTTTATATCCGCAACCTCAAAATCAAATAACTTTTGATACTCTTTATTTGTCAAAATACAAGCTGATTGTTGTAATAATTGACCACCAGCTGAATCTCCTACCGCAAATAAATTATTAATATCGATAAAATATTTATCATGATTTTCCTCTACCCATTTAAATACCTTAAAGATATCTTCAAGTTGGGCAGGATACTTATTTTCTGGTGCTAAACGATAAGTAAAGTTAACAACCGTAAATCCTCTTTGAGCTAGATTCATACAATAATGTTGATATAATTCCTTATCACCATATACCCAGCCACCACCATGGATGCTTATAATGGTTGGCAATAAATCAGAATTATCCTTTAAACAATAAACATCAAGAACATTCTCCTTATATGGACCATAAACAATATCATCATAACGCTTAATATTATCTGGTGTTACAAGTCCTTTATCTCTTATAGCATCACCAATAGCCCAATCATGCCTTATTTTATTTACTGATTCCATTGACATAATTATTTAACCTCTAAGATACATGAAGCATATGCCTCTAATTTCATTGTTATATTATTTTTATAACTATATTCTTTACCATCTTCTAAGTTTATAAAAGTTCCCTCTATTGGCATCTTAATTACACTTGCATCAATTGATACTTCTTTTTCACAATTATCAAAATTAAACATTGCCACATACTTTTTATCATCATTAATTAAATAATAAATATTTGTAGTATCCGATTTAATATAAGCTGGCCTAAATGGTTTACCAATTCTACCAACTTCATTTAATCTTGCATTATTACAAATTTCTAAAGCTCTATTTCTTGCCTCTTCTATCTCTTCATTCTTACCATATGGACCATAATTATCAGATAATAACATCACTGTACCAGAAATAAGTGAAGCATTGTATCTAGACTTAGCACTATTTAAATCCGTAGAGCCCCTACCATCAACTGTAGATTTATAAAGTACTGTATGATCTGGATCGTTATAACAATATAATGTTCCTGATTGCCACCAACCATAATTTAAAGCATTTAATACATATCTTACATCCTCATGATGGCCAAAGGCATCACAACAGCATCTTCTACCATGCGAATATCCCCCAGGGAATATTGGGGCAATTGAAAAGTCCACAAATACTTCCCTTCCAAGTTTTTTAGGATCTAATTCTTCCTTTAAGATGTTGTAGAAAATCTGTAAAGCCTGTCTACCTGTCTTAATATTAGGGTCATAGTGCTTACCCTCGCATCCGCCATGTGATAAGAAATCTATCTTTACATAATCAAAACCCATTTCTAAGATTTCATTTAAACAAGTTCTAATATGTGTCTGGGTAAGAGGATTAGAAATATCAACAGGACGTCCTGAATCTATTTTTTCATATAGACTTCCATCCTCGTGTTTCATAATTATTTCACTTAACTTGTGACCCTTACAGCCTTTTAAAGGACTTATCATCTCTAAAGCTTCATTGCCTAATAAAGGTGCCATATAATTACCAACCTTTTGACCACGGGCATGAAGTTCATCAACAATCTTCTTCATCTTCTTTTTATCTAACATGAAGTTAGCATCTAGATTGATATAAGTTACATGGTCTTTATCACCAAATTCCTTTAATTCATCATTAATAAAATCACCAGCTTGTTTCCATTGTTCTAAGGTCATACAACCTGCTGAATAAGAATTCCACCCCCATGGATTTGGACCATTCCACTTAAACGAAAACTTATCTTCTGTTACTAATTTAGCGTATTTCTCAAAACCATCTCTAATATCATCAAACCATCCCAACATAAATCTTGCTGATTTAACTTCTAAACCATCTAAATAACCATGAGGCTCACTATCGTGCGTACCCTCATCTGCCACACCTGAGAAGGCTGTATAACATCTTGCATCATGCCAAGAACACTTAATGGCATTTTTCCATGTATCAAAATCTAAAGCACCAATAATAATTCCTTGATTACTATCTTCGTTATAGATTGCCGTAACATCATAACTAGTTCTACCAGGTCTTAAAGGTGTTGATTCATATCTTACCCACATATCATTATCATAAGGAACTAAAAACATCTTTTGATCAAGTGATAAGAAAAGAGGATTACATTGTGAATCAGGATAAGCAAAATCCATTGGTGCTAAATAATTTGATTCAACAATTGAACCATCAATATTTTTTAAACCCAAAGTTATATAAAAATAATTACTATTATAAAAACTAAAATATTGAATTAACTCTAAACCATTTTCCTCATAATGAATTTCTAAAGAATTATTAGCCTCAACTACCTTTTTCCTTTTAGCAGTTCTTGTATCAATTTTACGACCATCCTTACTTGTCGCAAGTGAATAAAATTTTGTAATTGTCTTATCATCTAATTTATAAGAAGTTGCCGCATTATCATAAATTTCAATTTTTACTCTATCATAAGTAAAACTCTTAACTACCTTTGCTTCCTTCATAAATATTTCCATCATTCGATCCATTAAACTTTTTTCTTTTAACATTTTCTTCTCCTATCTTTATATTTCTGAAAGGTTTGTGCCCTTAGTTTCCTTCACTTTAAATATAACAATTATTGAACAAATTAACATACACGGAACAATTATTGAAGTAGTCGCAACATTTAAACCAAGTTTCAACAATAAAAGCATTTGTATTGCAACACCTATTATGCAACCTAACATCATTAAAACATTAGCACCTGAAGTAACAGAACTTCTTAATTCCGTTGGTACCTTTTCTAAAAATAAAACACTTAAATAATCACCACATACCCAATAACTTCCTAAATAAATTCCTTCAATTAGACCAATAAGATGTGGATTAAAACTATGTGCGCAAGCATAAATAAAAAATATAAAACCACTAGCTACACATAAAGAGGTAATTACAACTACTATTTTTCTACCAAATCTATCAGCTATTGGTCCTGCGATGAAACAAATAAAGGCATATACAAATGGATAGACATACATTGCCGAAGTAATATCACTACTACTCATGCCATTAATCGTCATAAGTGATTCAACATAACTATAAGCTGGTAAGGAACATATACCACAAAATATATAAGCTAATACCAACATACTTAATGCTTTATTATTTTTAATATATTTAATTGAATCTTTTAAGTTCCTATTTTCTTTAATTTCTTTTATTTCATTTTTATGTTCTAGATTATATATACGATTATCTATAAAAACATCGGATTCTTTCATAAATAAAATAAAACAAATAAAAATAAAAATGCATAAAATAATTGGGCCTAAATAAAGTTTACGCCATAAACTCATATCATTATGTAGGAGATATTGTCTTTCTAGTGGCACAAATAATAAACCTAAAATTCCTATAGCCTTAACAAAAGAAAAGGTTGAAGCGCTTTTATCTTTAGGTGCTGATTCCATAATATAAATCATTTGTACATCATTTTGTGTAAAGAAAGAATAGATTGCCACACCAATTAGATATGTAAGAGCACTGCCTGATATAAAGGCTAATAACATACCCACAGCAATACCAAAAATATTGATACTCATCATGGCTTTTCTACCAATCTTATCAGCTAAGGGTTTATAGATTACAGATAAAACTACAAAAGCAGAAGTAATCATCGATAAACTTGAAAAACTCGCCAGGCCTTGTTCATAAGTCATACCCCTACTTACAAAGAATTCGTTTACGATTGCTGATTGAATATAAGTAGAAATATTTGATGATATTTCATTAACAAATCTCATCAAAATAATCACAAACATAAATAAAAGTAGATAATGTTTACTTTTACCTTTTTCCTTTTGTTTCTTTAATATTTTTAATTGTCTATCTTCAAATTTACTCATTTATAACAATTTACTTTAATCTTTAACATTGAAGGTCCAATCATTATCAACATCATCTCTTCATCGCCATTAATAATTCTTCTTGTTTTCCAATTACCATCAACATATTCACCCTCTTCAATATTAAGATTCTGCATATATGGCCTATCTATATCTAATGAAGCAAAGCTAATTGAAGTATGATATCCCAAGAATAAGAATTCATCTTTAGATAATCTTTCAATTAAAACAAAATTATCCTTTTGCTTTTTAGGAATAAATGTTGTTTTTATTTCATATTCATCAAAGATAGTTTTATTAACCATCTTATTTAATTCTTTTGTATAAACAACAATATCAGAAGTGCCATATTTATTAATAATAACTGGCATTGCCCCTACTAATAGTTTATTCAGTTTACTATATTCATTAATATCAACTGGGTAAGATTTACCTGTATCTGTGGCAAAACCAATAAGTGGGGCAAATCTTGATAAATCAAAACCACTATCATTACCAATATCTTCAACACCAAAAGATGCATAACACATACCATTTAATTGGCCTAATAGATATACTTGTCTAGCCATCATAAATGAACGAGGTTTAGATTCTGGTACATAGATTGGATTATCATTTTTATTAAATTCATTTAAAACACCGCAAAAATCATGAAGATAATTATCTGGGGCAAAGATATCTATTGATGGTGCAGCATGCATCCATACTTCCATCATCTTCGCAATTGGTCCACCACAAGGGTATTCCCCAGGCTTAGCATTTTTTAGATTCAACCAACAATTCACTGACATTGGTAAGTTATATTCTTTTTTACCAGCACTAGCCACATATTCTACATACTTAGCAGTATGATAAGCAATAAAAACTTCATGCGCTAAATCTTCAAAAACATTTTCCCAATTACCACTTTTATTCTTTAAAATTTGATTCTTCAGTTTTTCATCAAGACTATCTATATGATCATTAAGATATTTGATTAATTCAACTGGTACATTCTTTTCATATTCTATAAGTGAAGCATCACAATAATCCATATCTCCACCTAAGAAACCAGTTTCATTCTCAACTTGTATAGTAATAACGGTTTTATTCTTATCAACCATCTTTATATGCTTCATCAATTTCGCAAATGCTTTACCATCTGCTTCCATAGTCTTCTTAGAAAATGGTGAAATTGTAGAATAAGGAAGTTTCACAATACCAGATTTTCTTTTAATAAAACTTTGTCCTTTTATAAGTTGTGCCCTAAAATGATTTTTTGTATCAACCTTTATCCATTCTGGACAATATGAACATTGAGCATTTTTCCAAGTACCAAACCAAAGAATGCCTAATTTTAAATGATGTTTTTCAACTTCATTAATAATTTCATCAGTTAAAGAAAAATCAAATTCATTTTCCTTTGGCTCAATCATTTGCCAAGATATTGGAAGAAGGACACTATTAAGATTCATGCTTTCTAATTTATCTAAGATTGGACTTAAATATTCAATAGAAGAAGATGAAGAATTATGTATTTCTCCTGCTACCATATAAAAAGGTTTATCATCAACATATAAAACCTTTTTACCATTGACTTGTTTAATTTGCGCTGTTTTTTTCATATTATCCTCCAAAAAAACAGGCCACTATGAAGTGGCCTATAATTTATTTATTTAGTCCCATTCGGTTCCAGTAACTGTATCCATATCAACATCTTTTGTTTCACCAATCTTAAAGATAAGAATTAAGATTGTGATTACCATGATAGGAACAAATGAAATTAAACACATTAACCAAATTGGTACCCATGCAAACAAATTATTCAAAAGAGAAGCAACCATTGCAATTACACCACCAAATATGGCAATCAATGACATTGTGCCCATTACAGAAGCTCTTAGGTTTGTAGGTGCAGATTCAGCAGACATTGTTAGATATACAGTATCTGATAATGACCATAATGAACCAATAGATAATCCATAGAATGCACCAGCAACATATGGTCCCCAATTAAAGACTTTCATACTGCCGATCCATAATAAGAATGTTACAAATGTGAAGCAACCAAAGAAGATACATGCAGGTCTTCTACCCCATTTATCAGAAACAAATCCATTAAAGAAAGTAAATAAAGCATTGAAAATTGGATAAACAATCATAGCTGTATTTACTAATTGTTGTTCACCTAAACCTTCAAGCATAATTGATTCATAGCAGCTTGTATAGCCAGTTGCGCCAAAATACAATCCAGCCACTATAGCAATCCAACGTAATTGTTTATGTTTAAAGATAAATTTTAATGCATTAATAACACCACCATTAGCATGCTCTTTTTCTTTATTAGCTTTCTCTTCTGCTAGTCTTTCTTCATCTGTTTTCTCTAAGTAAGAAATTCTCTTATGTAAGAAGACAGGAGTTTCTCTAATCATGAAAACAGAAAGAGCGCCAATAATTAACGCAAATACAACTGGGAAGAACAATACATTACGCCAACTAGCTGTGATATATTCACCTGGTTGTTGAGTTATAAATATTGAACGGAAAACACCAAGTAGTGATACAGACAATAAAGCGATAGCCTTAGTGATACCACATAAAGTAGCACGTTTCTCTTTTGGTGCAACCTCCATGATATACATAACCTGGACATCATTTGATTTAACCATTGCGATTAAGATAACACCAATACAATAAATAGGTAAGTTTGGTGAAATCATGATAACAAGCATTCCTAATCCCATAACGATAGTATTAATCATTAGGAATAATTTTCTACCAAACTTATCAGCCAATGACTTATAGAATGGAAGAACAAACATACATACATATGAGAACATTGTAGCTAATGAAAATTCGCCCAACTTAGTTTGATAAGTAGCATCTGTTGATAGATTAGTAGGATAAGGAATATTAGTAAAGTTACATACAATATATGATTGTAATGAACCTTCAACATTAGAAGTAATTTCATCAACAATATAGATTAATGCTAAAACAATTACCAACACCTTAAAATAATTTTGAATTTGAGGTTTAGCCTGTTCCTTTTTCCATTTAGCGAGTTCTTTAGCCTCGTGAGCCTTTCTTTTCGCCTTATGATCTTCGGATTCAGGCTTAATTTTCTTTTCTTTTGCCATATTATATATTTATCTCCTTATTTAAATTAATTTTAACACTTAAAATCGAGTATGACATTATTTTGTGAAGAATTCACCTTTTTTGACAAGTTAATACTTACTCAT
>CAVDLK010000034.1:0-11100 GCA_963609745.1 Erysipelotrichaceae bacterium
AATAGATATATTAATATTAAATTTGCCCATAAAACAGGTGAATTAGATTATTTAAATAATGATGTTGGTATATTTACTATAAATAATAAGATATACTTTTTAGGGATTTCTACTTATAATACCCCTTCTATATATGGTGATAAGGTAAATGTTGGTAAACTTGGTAAGTTATTCTATAAATTATTAGTGAGGTGAAAATGAGACAATATTGGCGTAGCGCAAATCTATTAAATCCATTACCAGTAGTACTAGTAACATGTGCTGATGAAAATGGTAAAGCAAATGTTATGACTGCTGCTTGGGTAGGAACTATCTGTTCTGATCCGGTAATGCTTTCGGTATCAATTAGAAAATCTAGATATTCGCATGAAATAATATCTAAAACAAAACAACTAGTTATTAATCTTACAAATGAAAATCTAACCTTATTTACTGATTATGCGGGAATTTATTCAGGAAGAAAAGTAGATAAATTAAATGGTGATGGTAAATATAAGGTTAATATAATAGATTCAAAAACAGTTAAAGCACCTACAATTGAAGAAAGTCCTATTGCTTTAGAATGTGCTGTTAAACAAATAATTGAGTTAGGAAGCCATGATATGTTTATATGTGAAGTTTTAGCTACATCAGTAGATGAATCTATCTTAGATAAAAATGGAAAGATAGATTTAAGAAAAGCTAATCTAATAAGTTATTGTCATGGTGAATACTACACATTAGGAAAAAAGATAGGTTCATTTGCCTACTCTTCAAAGAAGAAAGAAAGATCTAGAAGAATAGATTATAAAAATCGTAATAAAAGATAATACAACTATCATAACAACTAATTTAGTTTTCTCTAAATGGCCTGATGTCTTTAGTGAACCAGTATTAACCAATGCATTACTTGATAGATTACTTCATCACTGTTCGGTAATCAATATCAATGGGCCATCATACAGGCTAAAAGATCAGCTTCAGTATCTTACTGATTCTGATATATAGTGGGTAAAAGGACAAAATAAAAATGCAGGTTTTCTTACATAATTATTTTGTCCTTAAAACTATATTTTAATACTAACTTTTTCAACTCCTTCTTAATTGACTTTTCCAGCTTTTCCTGTTTTAATCAATCCATACTGGGAGGTTCTTTCACATGAAGTATAACGGCTTTTATTTTTGGATGTTTAAGGGTTCTATGAAAAAAGTTCTGATTGAAAAATATGGCAAAGTGTATGCGGATGAGATCATGAAAAAAAGCAAAACAATCTATCGGCAACTAGTCGAGCAAGCGGACGATATCGGCAATGACAATCCAATGGCATATAATGAACTGTTCGCACTGGCTTTCGTTGCACCATATCTGGCAAGCGAAAAGAAGATTCCTCCAAAGACGGTGCAGGAGATGATGCGTCGTTCCCTCTATCATATCAAGTGGTACTTTACTAGAACGGACCTGAACACCGACAAAGGCAAGGCTGAGAACAAAAAGAGTGTCGTAAAGTATGCCAAATGGTACACTCCAGAAAAGGAGCAGAGGTATCCAACGTCTTTCAAGGTGGATTTTGAAGGGCAACCCTATGATGGTGCTTGCTATTACCGTATCACACGCTGTCCCATTTGCGCTTATGCCAAGAAGCTCGGAGTTTCAGAACTGATGCCGCTACTGTGTGAGCTGGACGAGGTCATGATTTCACTTCAGCACGGTACACTACACCGCAAACAGACGATTGCTGATGGTGGCGAATACTGCGATTATTATATAACCGGAGACAAGCAACAAGTAAAAGATAAAGCATAAGTGCAATTTGATTTGATATTTTTGGTATTTGTATGAACGGCAGACTGCGTATCTTGCGTGGTAAAAGCATGCAGTGAGTCACGCCTACAATGCTTTTTTCTATGACGGAAAACACAAGCTTTCCAATATAGCAATAAAAAAGGTAATAAATGAAAATATTTTCATAGTTATGAAATATATTAAATATTTTTTACATATTTCTTTACATTTTTATTGCATTTTAAATATTCAAAGCATAGAATAAAGACTAGTTACTGAGATTTGGAGAAGTAGCTAAATAGTTCACTTATAGAGAGACTACATTTAGGTGAAAGTAGTTAGGGACATTTGGTGAAATACACCAAGGAGTAGGATTTATGAATTAAGTAATAAATCCCGGGGTGATAGCCGTTACAATTATCAGACTATGCGAGTACAAAACGCTAATTACTGTGATTTGGATAAGTAACTAAATAGTTTGCTTGTAGAGAGACTACGGTTGGTGCAAGTAGTTAGGAAACATTAGTGAAATTCACCAAGGAGTTGGATTTATGAATAAAGTAGTGAATCCCGGATTGATAACCGTTATAATTATCGGGCTATGATGGTAGCTTTATTTGTTTTAAAGCTATAAGTAGTCAATGAGGTTATTACAGTGATGTAATAATAAATTAAGGTGGTAACACGATAATATCGTCCTTTATATAAGGACGTTTTTTTATTGAGGAGGATTAAAATGAAAAAGTTATTAAAAGCGTTATTAATGTTGGTACTACTATTATCGATGGTAGGATGTAGTTCGTCGAGCGATGAAACTGTAAAATTTCATGTTGGTGTTGTTCAATTAACACAACATGATGCTCTTGATGCAGCAACCAATGGCTTTGTTGATACATTAAAGGAAGCTTATGGTGATGCTATCGAAATTGATGTTAAGAATGCCTCAGGCGATAGTGCTTTATGTTCTACGATTGCTAGCGGATTTGTCAACGAGAATGTTGACTTGATTATGGCAAATGCTACACCTGCTTTACAAGCTAGTGCTTCAGCAACCAATACTATTCCAATTCTTGGTACTGCTGTTACTGAATATGGTATTGCTTTAGATATTGATAATTTTAGTGGAACAACTGGTACAAATATTTCTGGAACTTCCGACTTGGCAAACCTAGAGGAACAAGCACAAATGATTCTAGACTTAATACCTAGTGCTAAAACAGTTGGTATCATCTATTGTTCTTCAGAAGCTAACTCTGTATATCAAGTTAAAGTTGTTAAAGAATACTTAAGTAAAAAAGATATAACAGTAAAAGAATATGCTTTCACTGAATCAAATGATATTTCATTAGTTACTGCTGAATGTTGTGACAATGTTGATGCAATATATGTTCCAACTGACAACAAGTGTGCTGATTGTGCTGATACAATTGATGGCATTGCGAGAGCTGCTGGTATCCCTATTATTTGTGGCGAAGAATCAACTGCTTCAAAATGTGGTATTGCTACTCAAACTATCTCTTACTATGAATTAGGTGTTATCACTGGTAAAATGGCTATTAAGATTTTAAATGGTGAAGCTGAAGTATCAACTATGCCAATTGAATACTACTCAGATTACTACACAGAAGCAAAAAAATACAACAAGCAAATCTGTAGCGACTTAGGAATTGAAATTCCTAGTAACTACGAGGAAATTGAATAATGAATATTGTTAATTTGATTAATAGAATCCCAGGTGGTGTTGCTCAAGGCATCATCTGGGGTATTATGGCTCTTGGTGTATATATTACCTTTAGAGTATTAGACTCATCTGATATGACAGTTGATGGATCTTTTACTAGCGGTGGTGCTGTTGCGGTAATGCTTATTGTTAATGGTATTAATCCTATTATTGCCCTATTAGCTGCCTTTGCAGTTGGTGTAATATGTGGCATGTTAACTGCCTTGATTCATACAAAATTAAAAATTCCGGTAATCTTATCAGGTATCTTAGTACAATTTGGTCTATATTCCATAAATCTTAGAATCATGAATATGTCAGCCAATGTTTCATGTAACCCTGATAAATATAATGTTTTATTATCCTTAAGAAATATCCCTACTGCAATTGTTATTTCTTTGATAATTGCTGTATTTTTAATTGCAACTATGTATTGGTACTTTGGAACTGAACAAGGTTGTGCTATCAGAGCTACTGGTAATAATCCTTATATGGCTAAGGCTCAAGGAATAAGTATCAATACTATGAAAGTAATTGGTTTTGCCATTGGTAATGGCCTAGTAGCTATGGCTGGTGGCTTAATGGCACAATATCAAGGATATGGTGATATCAATATGGGTAGAGGTGCTATTGTTATTGGTCTAGCTGCTATCATAATTGGTGAAGTATTATCAGAAGCCATCTTTAAAAAAGGTTGCCAATTCTATACAAGACTAGCCTTTGTAATAATTGGTGGTATTGTATATTACTTAATCATGGTTGTAATCTTATGGTTAAAAGTTGATTCTAATGATTTAAAACTAGCTACAGCAATCATTGTCACCATTTGCTTAGCTATTCCTAATTTCCAGAAAGGAAAGAAAAAATGTTAAAAATAGAAGATTTACATAAAACCTTTGATGCTGGAACAATAAATGAAAAAGTTGTTCTAAATGGCGTAGACCTAACCTTACAAGATGGTGACTTTGTAACAGTTATTGGCTCTAATGGCGCTGGTAAATCAACATTATTAAATGCTATTGCCGGAGTATTTATCGCTGATAAAGGTAAGATACTAATTGATGATAAAGATATTACAAAATTAAAAGAATACGAAAGAGCTAAATATATTGGTAGAGTCTTTCAAGATCCTAATAGAGGTACTGCCTCTGATATGTGGATTGAAGAAAATCTTGCTTTAGCTTTAAGAAGGGGAAAATCAAGAACCTTAAGACAAGGTATCAATAGCGAAGAAAGAAAACAATATAAAGATTTATTAGCGGAATTTGATTTAGGACTAGAAAATAGATTACAAGATAAGGTTGGCCTATTATCAGGTGGTCAAAGACAAGCCCTAACTCTTATTATGGCTACTATTCAAAAACCAAAGATATTGCTTCTAGATGAACATACTGCCGCCTTAGATCCTAAGACTGCTAAGAAAGTTCTTGATGTAACAGATAAAATAGTTAAAAAACATAATCTTACAACATTCATGGTTACCCACAATATGAAAGATGCTATTGAACATGGCAATAGGTTAATTATGATGGATGGAGGAAAAATCATCTTCGATATTAAAGGAGACGAAAAGAAAGAACTAACAGTAGAAAAGCTACTAGAAAAGTTCAATGTTGTAAATGATGCTATGCTACTAAAATAACGCTTATGCGTTATTTTCTTTTTCTAATATGGTAAATAATTCCGGAAGTTTTCTTATTCTATAACCTTGATAATACTTACAAGGTCTTTCACTATCTTCTAAAATCCAAACTGGCTTCATATTAGCCCTTATTGCCCCTAAGATATCTGAAGAAAAAACATCTCCTACAAACAAACACTCATTAGCTGAAACACAAAGTCTATCAGCCATAATTTCAAATATTTCTTTATTAGGTTTATTAATACCAATTTCTCCACTCACAATAATTTCATCAAAATATTTATTAATATCTACCTTATTAATCTTCTTTCTTTGTGATTCACTTTGACCATTTGATAAAACAGCAAGTTTATAATCTTTTTTTAATTTTGTTATAACATCAATAAATTCATCTTTTAATACAGCATAATCACCCATCTTATCATATAAATATTTAGTATAATCAGCCTCAAAATTTTCAGGTAAATAATCCTTATATTTATTAATAAATGGTGCTAATCTATATTTACAATTTATAGTTCCATTACAATCATCAGTTAAATAATCTTGTAAAACAGCCTCATATTCAATATCATTAAAATCCTTAAAGATATTTCTAGCATAAGCATCAAAAACATCATAAGCATTCTTTTGTCTATTTGATACCGTACCATCAAAATCAAATATTATAGCCTTAATCATTATTAGACTCTGCCTTTTCTATAAGTTTCTTACACTTTCTTTCAAATTCTGGTCTTTCCATCATGATAACAGCATCACAGCCTAGACACTTTATCTTAATATCAGCACCCATTCTTACAATCTTAAAGTAATGAGACTTGTGACAAGGATGGTCTTTTTTCATTTGCACAATATCATTTAAACCATAATTTTCTATCATATTAATTCCTCACTGTCTAAAATAATGGTAACTGGTCCATCATTTAATAAATCAATCTTCATATCAGCACCAAATATACCCTCTTGAACTTCTAGATTTAGTTTTCTTAAACAATCATTAAAATATTTATATAAAACAATAGATTCTTCACCTTTTCTAGCATTAGTAAAACTAGGTCTATTACCCTTCTTACAATCAGCATAAAGAGTAAATTGTGATATTGATAAAATCTTACCATTTACATCATAAATTGATTTATTAATCTTGCCATTTTCATCATCAAAAATTCTTAATTTCGCAAGTTTTTCCGCCATCTTCTCAATTATAGTTTCATCGTCATCTAAACCAATGCCAACTAAAACCATATAACCGATATCAATCTTACCAGTTATTTGCTTATCAACAGTACATGAAGCATGACTTACTCTTTGAACAACTAATTTCACATAATTAGTATAACAAAAAGTAGATATCTCATTTATCTACTTTTTTAAATTAATTATTTTTAACTCTTATCCACAAATCAGATATAACTTTTAAAGTCGCCTCATCATTGACAAATACTTCATCTTTATCGCTCATATCTCTAGGGATATAGGCCTCATTGCCATCAAAATCAGCATCAGGAGCACTTAAATCTTGTAAGACTTCTGCGTTTACTGAGGAGTAACCAACATATGAACTATTTTCATAAGCAGCATCATAATCTGTAATATAGTTTATAAATTTATAAGCATTATCAATATTCTTAGCATTATTTAAAATAACCATTGCATCAACAAAGTAGTTGGTTCCTGATTCAGGTACAAAGAAATGCATATCTTCATTTTCACTTAAAATATAAGCAGCATCACCAGAATACATAAAACCTAAGGCCTTTTCACCATATGTTAAACCATCAATACATTCATCGGTAGAATATGATGGTTCCATAGTTTTAGCTACATCACATAACCACTCATAAGCCTCATTTAATTCATCGGTATTATTAGTATTCATTGAATAACCTAATTGTTTTAAAGCAACCATAAAGATATCTCTGATAGAGTCATACATATATATCTGACCCTTATATTTTGTATTCCTAAAGATATCCCAACCAAGACTTTCTACATCAGCACTATCAACTATTGTTGAATCGTATACAATACCACCATTACCCCAGAAATAAGGAATAGAATAATCGTTATCAGGATCAAAAGCCATATTTTTAACTCCATCATATAACTTATCAAAACAAGTTAATTTAGACTTATCTAACTTTTGAATCATATCTTCCTTAATTAATCTTTCAATCATATAATCACTAGGAATAACAATATCATAACTAACACCAGTTAAAAGTTTTGTATACATTAACTCATTAGTTTCAAAAGTATCAATTACTAAATCTATACCATATTCATATTTAAATTGTTCAACTACATCATCGCTAATATATTCTCCAGGCATATAAACTCTTAATTCACCATTTTCATAATTACCATTAAGAATTATTCTAAAACCAACAAAGAATATAGTTAAACATAAAACTAAACTAATCAATTTTTTCATGTCTAAGTCTCCTTTGTTTTAAAACAGGAATTAAATTAATAACAATTAAAATAGCACTTATTCCTAATACAATTAATGAACTTAAAGCATTGATACTAGGATTAATTCTTTTACTAGCTGAGTAAACATAAGTAGAAATATTACTAATTCCAGGACCGGTTGTAAAATAACTTATAACAAAATCATCAAAACTCATTGTAAAAGCAACTAAAGCACCCGATACTATTCCCTCTTTAATTTGTGGAATAATTACCTTTGTTAGAGCTTGATATGGTGTACAACCTAAATCAAGCGCAGCTTCAAAGACATTATCATCCAATTGACGAAGTCTAGGATTAATAGACAACATCACATAAGGTATACAGAATACAATATGGGCAATTAATAAGGTAAAGAAACCTGTAGGAATTTGTAAAGTCGCAAAGAATAACATCATACCAATGGCAGTAACAATATCAGGATTAAGCATTGGTAGATTATTGATTTGAGTTACTACCTCTTTTATTACCCTATTTGATTTACTTAAACCAATAGAGGCAATAGTACCAACAATAGTAGATATACCTGTGGCAATACATGCTACTAATAGGGAATAATATATTGATTCCATCATGCTTCTAGATTTAAACATCTTTTCATACCATTTCAAAGAAAAACCTGTGAAATTAGTTAAAGATTTAGAAGAATTAAAGGAAAATAATATTACATAAACAATTGGTGCATAAAAGAAAACCATAATAAGAACTAAATAAAGTTTTTTAAAATCAAATTTCTTTTTCATTATCTAGCCTCCTTATCATAATCAAACTTTCTTGTGAAATACATACTAATTAAAATAACAATAGTCATTAATAAACTAATAGCACTACCAAAGTTCCAATCACCAGTAGTTACAAAATAATTTTCAATTAAATTACCAACCAAAACATAAGAACCACCACCTAATAATTTAGGAATAGAGAAACTACTTACAGCTGGTAAGAATACTAGAGTAATACCAGAAATAATACCAGGAACACTTAATGGTAATGTTACCTTTAAAAATGCTTGTTTTTTATTACAACCCAAATCATAGGCCGCATTGATTAATGACTTATCTAATTTAGAAAGTGATGTATAAATTTGTAAGATCATATATGGTAAAAAGTTATAAACCATACCAATATATACTTTTAACTCTGCTGGAAAATTAGTTGCTAATAAAATACCACGCCATGCATATGTTCTAACTAACATATTTATAAATTGAGGAGCAGTAATCAATAAAACCATGATTGTTTGCCTATCAGCATCCAATTTACAAATAAAATAAGCAGCAGGATAACCAATTAATATACAAATAATAGTTGTTATTAAAGCAATTTTTATACTCCTTAATAAAACATTAAGAAATATAGAATCAGAGAAAAATCTAACAAAGTTGTCTAAAGTAAATTTAATAGTAATTACACTATTTCCTTCTTTAGTAAAAGCATAAAAGACAATAATAAGCATTGGTACAACAATTAATATTATTGCCCATACTAAGTAAGGATAAATTAATCTTCTAAAGCTTTTCATCCAATCATTTTCTCCATTACATGAATATCATCTTTATCAAAATCTAAGCCAACAATTGCATTATCTTTAACTTTCTCTGTTGTATGAATCTTATATGTTCTACCTTCGGTAACAAATGTTACAGGATAATCACCTGGAACAATCTCATTTGGTTCAAAGTTCCATCTTACATCATCTATTTCTACTGGTGTTTCATCATCCAAGTACCAAGCATAAGCATCTGCCCAAGTCTTTAAGTCAACTGACATAGCCATTGATTCTTTAATTTCTTCTACGGATTTATATACATCAAATGCTTGAATACCAATACCCTCATCTTTATTTGTATTAACTCTAGGTAAAACAACATTAACTGAAACACTAATAGATGTATCATTATCAGTCTTAAATGTCACACTATATTTACCAGCTTCTGGCTTAATATCATGTTCTACACTCGTAATAGCAATCTCTTGCTCGCTATCAGCATCCCATGCTTGAGCGTTAGATCTAGCAATTATTTCTGCATCATCTAACTTATCAACATCTTCAATATCCATAGTGAAGTCTGTAGCATACATCTTTTCATTAGCCTCTTGATTAAAGATATCCTTATCTTCTAATACATGTAAGGTAACAGTCTTAGAAGCACCTTTTTTAGTTTCCACAATTACTTCATAATGAACACCCTTAAATAATGTAGAAATAACTTGGCCATTTAATTTACCCTCATTCTTCTTAACAATACGAATATCTTCCGGTCTAATTACAACATCAACTGCTTGATTCTTATTAAAATCATAATCAACACATTTAAATTCTTTATCATCAAATTTAACTAAATAATCCTCAAGCATTATGCCATCAATAATATTTGATTGACCAATAAAGTTGGCAACATATCTATTTATTGGTTCATTATATATTTCTGTTGGGGTACCAATTTGTTCAATGTTACCATCTTTCATAACCACAATCTTATCAGACATAGTTAAAGCTTCTTCTTGATCGTGAGTTACAAAGATAAAAGTGATACCAACTTCTTCTTGAATACGTTTTAATTCATGTTGCATCTCTTTTCTTAACTTGGCATCTAAGGCACTTAATGGTTCATCTAAAAGAAGTACATCTGGCTCATTTACTAAGGCACGAGCTATAGCTACTCTTTGTTGTTGGCCACCAGACATTAAAGTTACATCTTTATTTTGAAAACTTGATAAACCAACTAGTTCTAGCATTCTATTAACCTTTGGTTCAATTAACTTTTCATCCATCTTCTTAATTCTTAAACCAAAAGCAACATTATCATAAACATTTAAATGTGGAAATAAAGCATACTTTTGAAATACCGTATTAATTGGTCTTTTATAAGCTGGAATATTGCTTATTTCTTCCCCATTAAAAATCATAGAACCCTCATCTTGTTGTAAGAAACCACCTAATATTCTAAGTAGTGTAGTCTTACCACATCCTGATGGACCTAAAAGAGTCACAAATTCATTCTTGTAGATATCTAGATTGATACCTTTTAAAACAACTTGACCATCAAACTTTTTGACAATGTTTCTAAATTCAATTAACTTTTCCATTGACATCCCCCTTAACAAAAAAGATAGGCTCTACACACCTATCTAAATATCTCATTAAGCACTTTCTGTAGCAGAATGCAACTTATTGACCATTTTATAAGATGTGTATAACACTTTACAAAACTGAGCTTTTAACTCAATCAATAAGGTAACTAATTACCTTCCGTATTCCCCAAATACGGTTCTAGTTTCTTCAACTAGTTTTCGGTATTTGACCCGGCACCCGTTTGCCTTAAGCCTAATGGCGGTCCTTCTGTACATAAGTACCCTATAATTTAATAATAATTCTTTTTAAATTTCAATACTTTTTTATCAATTAAAACTTATAAATTATATAAATAATCTTCCACATTTATAATGATAATCAGAATAATTTATTTTAGATTTTTTTGGGACTTGTTTTTTCATCTCTTT
>CAVDLK010000035.1:0-1759 GCA_963609745.1 Erysipelotrichaceae bacterium
GTATATGGATGCTTTAGATAATCCTGATAAATATAATAAAAAGAATATTACTATAAAGGTTAAATTTGTAGAAGAAGTTAAGGAATATTCTAATTTACTAATCATGGGTAGAAAAGCAATGGTATGTTGTGCTAATGATGTTACTGATATTGCGATATCTTGTGTAGATATTAGTAAAAAGGATATAGATGAAAATCAATACTATTACTTAAGTGGTACATTACGTAGTGTTCGTGCTAGTGATAATTCTAAGGTAGTTGTTTTATATGTTAAGGAATTTAAAGAGGCGCCAGCACCAGTTAGTGAATTAGTTACTTTCAATTAAGGGGGAATTATGAATTATTTAAAGGCATTATTATTAGGATTGATTGAAGGAGTTACGGAATGGCTTCCTATTTCTTCAACTGCGCATATGGCAATATTTAATAAACTTATTGGTTTTGATGTTAGTGCGGACTTTTATAATGTCTTTGAAGTAGTTATTCAATTTGGTGCTGTTTTATCTTTATTATTTGTTTTTATTAAAAAGATTTGGCCTTTTGGTAAATCAAACAATCCACTAGGTAAGGGTATCTTAGAGAATGTTAAAAAGGATAAGATTATCTTATGGTTAAAGATTATAGTTGCTTGTATTCCAGCAATTATTTATGAATTATTTTTAGATGATAGGTTAAACATTGTAAATGAAAATAATGAAATGCTTGTTATTGGTTTATCTTTATTAATTGTTGGTATTATCTTTATTATTGTAGAAATATTAATTAAAGGTAAGCAATTTTCTGTTACTTCAATTAAAAATATTAGTTTTACAAGCGCATTTATTATTGGTGTAGCTCAATTATTAGCGGGGGTATTTCCAGGTGTATCTAGATCTGGTGCTACTATAATTGCTGGTTTATTATTAGGTATTTCTCGAAGTGTTATCACAGAATTTACTTTTGAATTATCAATCCCTGTTATGTTTGGTGCTTCATTAATGAAAATAATTAAATTTGGTATTGTATTTTCTTTTAATGAAATATTGTTATTAATATTAGGAAGTATTTCCGCATTTGTTGTTTCTTTATTTATGATTAAATTTATTCTTGATTATATTAAAAAGAATAATTTTATTATCTTTGGTATATATAGAATCTTAATGGGCATTATTGTATTATTATTTTTAAGATAGTATGGATATTACATTATTAGGTATATTTTTAGAAGGTATTTTATCATTTTTATCTCCATGTGTTTTACCACTGCTTCCTTTATATATGTCATATCTAGCAGGTGATAATAAAACAGTAGATGAGAATGGTAATATAAAATATAAAACAATCAATGTCTTTTTAAGCACTCTTTGTTTTGTATTAGGTATATGTTTAACTTTTACTTTATTATCATTAGCAGTTAATTCTTTCATAAACTATATTAAAGATTATAGTGAGGTTATTTCTATAATTGGTGGAACAATAGTCATTGTCTTTGGTTTACACCAATTAGGAATAATACATATTGATTTATTAAATAAAGAATTTAAATTAAAAGTTAATCTTCATCTAGAAAAGATGAGTTTCTTTAAAGCCTTCTTACTGGGCTTTGTATTTTCTTTGGGATGGTCACCTTGCATTGGACCGATGTTAGCAAACGCTTTACTTTTAGCGGCTACAAGCAGTGAAGGTTATTTATATCTAATAGCTTATTGTTTAGGTTTGATTATTCCTTTTTTAATTACTGGTTTATTAACTTCTACAGTTTTAAATTTAATTAAGAATAA
>CAVDLK010000035.1:1824-10917 GCA_963609745.1 Erysipelotrichaceae bacterium
GTTTTAATAGTTTTTGGTTTATATATGATTATTACTTCTTCTAAACAGATTGTTACTTATAAAAAACAAATAAGTGAAGAAAATCAAAGTATTGAGGATATTTTATATAACTTAGATTTTGTTGATCAAAATGGTAATAAGGTTAAGTTAAGTGATTATGATGATAAGTATATATTTGTGAAATTTAGTGCTACTTGGTGTACATATTGTCATCAAGAAATGAATGACTATTTAGATTTTGCGGCAAATAATGATTGTGTTTGTTTATATGCCATGAATACAAGTAGTGATGCCAGCAAAGAAACAATCATTAATTATGTTAAAGAGAATAATATAAATATTCCTGTATTTATTGATGATGGTACTTTCGCTTCATATTGTGGTATTAGTTCTTATCCAACATTATTGATATTTGGTCCAAATAGAAAATGTCTAACTGGTTATCCAGGCATGATGGAAAGGGAATTATTTGATCAAATATATGAATATGCCAAACAATTATATGAAGAAAGTGAATAATTATTTCTTATTAGGTATATAGGAATCAAAGATAAAGCAGTCATAATATGGACTTGCTTTTTTATAATCAGCATCTGACTTTATAGTCCATGCAACACATTTAGCTTTATATATTTTAGAACATATTTTAAATGATAAATTGTTCATTGAATTATGGTCATAAGCAATATAATCGGGTTTGCTTATGAAGTTAAATAAAAGGTTAGTTAATACAAATTTTATAAATGGATTAGTCTTAGAGTTTTTATCTTTTAAGGAGTTGTATGATAATTGACCTCTAATTATTTGTGGTTCATTTTCTTTTAGATATTTAACTACTAAAGGATTAAATGATTCCATATTATAGAGACCATCATATGTTTTAATTAGTTCTACAGTTTTTTTAGTTGTTTCAATATATCTACCTTCAGGTTTTACTTCAATAATTAATGGGGTGTCTTTATTTAATACTTTTAATACTTCTGAAAATAAAGGAATTGAATGATTTGTATTTAATAGTTTGTAATTATTTAATTCTTCATAGGAACAATTTCTTAGTAATTTATCTATACCAGTCATTCTTAATAATGATTCATCATGGAAGACTACTAATTGGTTATCGGTTGTAAGTTGTACATCTAGTTCAATACCATAACCATTTTCAACAGCTTTTTTGAATGCTGCTAATGAATTTTCAGGAATATCAATATTATTGAATAGACCTCTATGGGCAATAAATACTTCTTCATATGGTTTTAAGGCATCTTTTCTTTTGATATTAGGGAATATCATGAATAAATAAATAATGAATATAATAAGAATAAGTAGGATTAACATAACTTAATTATAATAAAAAAACCTCTCGTTGGAGAGGTTTTGTATATTAAATTAATCAGTTAAATTATTTAATAATATGAGTAACAGAACCAGAACCTACTGTTCTACCACCTTCACGAATAGAGAACTTAGTTCCTTCTTCGATAGCGATAGGAGAGATTAGTTCAACAACCATTTCAACGTGGTCACCAGGCATAACCATTTCAGCACCCTTAAGTTCTTTAACGATACCAGTTACATCTGTTGTACGGAAATAGAATTGTGGACGGTAGTTAGCAACGAATGGAGTATGTCTACCACCTTCTTCTTTTGTTAATACGTATACTTGAGCATCGAATTGAGTATGAGGAGTAACTGAACCAGGTTTAGCTAATACTTGTCCTCTTTCGATTTCATCACGGTTAACACCACGAAGTAATGCACCAATGTTATCACCAGCTTCAGCTTGTTCTAGTTGTTTGTGGAACATTTCTAGACCAGTAATAACTGTCTTACGAGTATCTTTAATACCTACGATTTCAACTTCATCATTTAGATGTGCAACACCACGTTCAACTCTACCTGTAGCAACTGTACCACGACCAGAGATAGTGAATACATCTTCTACTGACATTAAGAATGGCTTATCCATTTCTCTAGCTGGAGATGGGATATAATTATCACAAGCATCCATTAGTTCATCGATAGCACCAACCCATTGTGCATCGCCTTCAAGAGCCTTAAGAGCTGAACCACGGATAACTGGACAGTTGTCACCATCGAAGCCGTATTCAGTTAATAATTCTCTAACTTCCATTTCTACTAGGTCGATTAATTCAGGATCATCAACCATATCGCACTTATTTAGGAATACAACGATGTAAGGTACACCAACTTGTCTTGCTAATAAGATGTGTTCACGAGTTTGTGGCATTGGTCCATCAGTAGCAGCAACTACGATGATAGCACCATCCATTTGTGCAGCACCAGTAATCATGTTCTTTACATAGTCAGCATGTCCTGGGCAGTCAACGTGAGCATAGTGTCTTTTTGCTGTTTTGTATTCTACGTGTGCAGTGTTAATAGTGATACCACGAGCCTTTTCTTCAGGAGCTCCATCGATTTGATCGTAAGCCTTGAATTCTGCTTGACCCTTTTCTGCTAATCTCTTAGTAATAGCAGCTGTTAAAGTTGTTTTACCATGGTCAACGTGACCGATAGTACCGATATTGACGTGTTCTAGGGAACGGTCAAATTTCTCTTTTGCCATTAAATATTTCCTCCTATTTAAACATTATTATTTTAAGATAAAACACTATATTTTACAATTATTATTTAGCGTTTTTCTTGGCAATCTCTTCCGCAATGCTAGCTGGAACTTCAGAATAATGATCCATCTGCATCATGTAATTCGCACGGCCTTGTGTATTAGATCTTAACTCAGTCGCATAACCGAACATTGAAGACAAAGGTACATAAGCACGGATAACTACGGCATTTCCTCTTTCTTCTTGGTCTTTAATACGACCTCTACGTTTAGTGATATCTCCCATTACATTTCCTAAGTATTCACTAGGTGTTGTAATTTCAACATCCATAATTGGTTCTAATATTACAGGATTACATTTCTTAGCAGCTTCTTTTAATGCTAAACTTGCTGCTGTTTTGAAAGCCATTTCTGAAGAGTCAACTTCATGATATGAACCATCAAATAATGTAGCTTTAATATCAACTACTGGATATCCAGCAACCAAGCCAGTTTGTAGAGCTGCTTTTAAACCTTCTTCTGTTGGTTTGATATATTCTCTTGGAACGCTTCCACCAACAATAGCATCAATAAATTCAAATCCTTTGCCTGTTTCATTTGGTTCAAATCTGATCCAAACATGACCATATTGACCATGTCCACCAGATTGTCTAACAAATTTACCTTCACATTCGCCAACACTACGTATTGTTTCACGGTAGGCAACTTGTGGTTTACCAACGTTACATTCAACTTTGAATTCACGCTTCATTCTATCGACGATGATATCTAAGTGTAATTCACCCATACCGGCGATAATGGTTTGACCAGTTTCTTCATCGGTAAATGTTCTAAATGTTGGGTCTTCTTCAGCAAGCTTTTGTAAAGCATTGTCCATCTTATCTGAGTCAGCCTTTGTTTTTGGTTCAACTGACATCTGGATAACTGGTTCTGGGAAAACCATGTTTTCTAGAATAATTGGATGTTTATCATCACATAAAGTATCACCTGTTGTAGTATTTTTAAGTCCTACAGCTGCTGCAATATCACCGGCATCAACTTCTTCAATATCTGCACGATGGTTTGCATGCATTTGTACCAATCTTCCAAATCTTTCTTTGACATCCTTTGTGGCATTTAATACATAAGAACCAGATTTTGCTACACCAGAGTAAACTCTGAAATATGTAAGTCTACCAACAAATGGATCAGTCATAACTTTGAAAGCCAAGGCTGCAAATGGTGCATCATCACTAGCCTTTCTTTCAGTTTCTTCACCAAATTTTGTTGTTCCCTTGATTGCTGGAACATCAAGTGGTGAAGGTAAGTATTCAAGTACTGCGTCAAGTAATAATTGAATACCTTTATTCTTATATGCTGAACCACATAAGACTGGGAAGAATTCAGATGTAAGTACTGCTTTTCTGATTGTTGATTTGATTAATGATATTTCTGGTTCTTTTCCATCAAGGAATGTTTCCATCAATTCATCATCAAAGTCACATAGTTTTTCAATTAAGATGTTTCTTAAATCTTCAACTTCATCTTTATATTGATCATCAATATCTGATTCTTTAATATCAGTTCCCTGATCGTTAGGGTAGATATATTGTCTTCTTTCGATGATATCAATAATACCTCTAAAGGTATTTTCAGAACCAATTGGCATTTGAATTGCAGCAGCATTTGCGCCTAATTTTTCACCAATTGACTTAACTGACATATTGAAATCTGCGCCAGTAGCATCCATTTTATTGGAGAAGACAATTCTTGGAACTTTATAGTTTGAAGCTTGACGCCAAACTGTTTCAGTTTGAGGTTCAACTCCAGCCTTAGAATCTAGAACAGTTACCGCACCATCTAGAACTCTTAGAGATCTTTCAACTTCTACTGTGAAGTCAACGTGTCCCGGAGTATCTATAATGTTAATTCTGCTTTTTGGGAATTGGTTTTTAGAACCAGCCCAGAAAGTAGTTGTGGCAGCAGAGGTAATTGTAATACCTCTTTCTTGTTCTTGTTCCATCCAGTCCATTTGACTGGCACCATCGTGTGTTTCACCGATCTTATGTGTTTTTCCAGTAAAGAATAAGATTCTTTCGGTACAGGTAGTTTTACCCGCATCGATATGCGCCATGATGCCAATATTTCTCGTATTATGTAAAGTATATTGACGAGCCATAACGTATCCTTATTACCAACGGAAATGAGCGAAAGCCTTGTTTGCTTCAGCCATCTTCAATGTGTCTTCTTTCTTCTTGACAGAAGCTCCAACACCATTAGAAGCATCGATGATTTCAGCGGCTAATCTTTCTTCCATGGTCTTTTCTCCTCTTAATCTAGAGTAGTTAACAAGCCATCTTAATCCTAGAGTAAGTTTTCTTTCATTAGAAACTTCAACTGGAACTTGGTAGTTAGCACCACCGACTCTTCTTAATTTTAATTCTAGTTCAGGCATAACATTGTCCAATGCTTTTTCAAATACTTCCATTGGTTGTGAGCCTGTTTTCTTTTCAACGATATCGAATGCATTATATAGAATGTTTTGCGCAACACCTTTTTTACCGTCTAACATGATTTTGTTGATTAAACGTGTAACAAGTTTTGAATTATATATAGGATCTACTAATACATCTCTTTTCGCTATATGTCCTTTTCTTGGCATTTTTAATCTCCTTTCATGTTTTACTTAGGCCTTTTTGTTCCATATAATGAACGGCCTTGCATTCTTCCATCAACACCAGCACAGTCTAATGTACCTCTGATGATGTGATAACGTACACCTGGTAAGTCCTTAACACGTCCACCACGAATCATTACGACTGAGTGTTCTTGAAGGTTGTGTCCAATACCTGGTATATAAGCTGTAACTTCCATACCATTTGATAAACGAACACGGGCATACTTTCTTAAAGCTGAGTTAGGCTTCTTAGGAGTCATAGTACCTACACGGGTACAAACGCCTCTTTTTTGTGGAGAAGATAAATCAAATGAACGATTCTTTAATGAGTTGAAACTCTTATTTAAAGCTGGTGCTTTTGATTTATAAGTTCTCGCATGTCTGCCTTTTCTAATTAACTGATTAATTGTTGGCATTTATATCTCCTTTCTTTCATAACACACTGAATCAGGTGTGTCATTATGCTGACATATATATAGATCCTCTCGGATCTCAGCCTTTAAATAATAACAAATATAAAACACTAAAATCAAGCACTTTTAGCTATTTTTTCACAATTTTTTATATATAACGGATACAGGTGTGTCAAACCAAATCAAAAATATTAATTAACCTTCCAATATCCTACTTTATTACTACCAATTCTTTCTATTTTTCCCATCTCTTTTAATGATTTAATTATTACACTCACTCTTGTTGTTCCCATTTCACAAAAAGTAGCGATTTCTTTGATAGTAAAAGTTGGATTTTCTTTAATAACCAATAATATTTTGCTTTGACTTTTTGATAAGCCATTCATATCAATTTGTTTCATTGATGGTGTAAAAGCAAATGGAATAGTGACAGTTATATAATTTTCATTAATATTAAATGCACTCTTACCATATTTATCAATAATAACTAAATTACCATGTCCTGTTTGTTCAATTAGATTTAATTGGCCCATAATTTTAAATAAACCATTATTTATAGGTCTAGAAACACCACTATAAAAATCATCTTTTGTATAACCATATGGTAATCCGCCAGTAGAAATTATTTCTATACGATTATCAAAGATATATATAGCTGGTGGTACATTTCTTACCCATCTATTATGAACACAAGCATTTGACCAAGCTTCCTCAAAAGCATGTGTATCAAAAAGTTTAGTTTCTTTTCTTTCGAGTTTTGATTCTATATCAACACGTGTTTCATTTAACGAAATCACATAGTCGTTAGCTTCTTTCATTGATACAAGAAGACATTTATATCCATATTCATTTCTTGAAAGCATTTTTGTTTTATCGTAACCAGAAAAACGTACAACCTTTATAGAAATATCGTTTTCATCAGCTAGCAGTTGCGCAAGCATATTAAACTTGCCATTTACTTTAAGACCAGCATTTTTATAAAAGTTTTCCTTATTTATATTTAAATTATTTTTTGTATAAAGATATTTTAAAGTATCAAAAGTAAGATCTTGGTTGATGCATTCAATTGATTCTAGAGATGATGTTTCAGAATCAAAAAATAATTTACCCAACAAATCAGGATCTATCTTTTTATTAGAACTGCCAACTCTAATTCTATAATCACCAGAACTTGAATAAGGCTTCCTATTTCCCTTGGCACTAACATGAATTACTTTATTTCCATCATAATCCTCTATTATTATTGAAGGGACAATTGTTGGTTTTAAAATTTCATTAATTCTCATTTCTACCTTTTTAATTGTTTCTGAGCCTATTTGTCCTTTTAATCCCAACACATCGCCATTGTCTGCCACTCCATAAAACACATTGGCCACTCCGTGTTTATTAAGCATAGCAGCTAATGATTCTATTCCTTTATCAAGTTGTGACAAAGATGTTTTAAATTCGTAAAATTCTGTTTCAATAGGGAAATTTACATTTACTTTCATTTGCTTACCTCAAATTTATTATACACTTATAATACACTTTTATAAAATTTATTATACACTTATATTACACTTTATATTACACTTTTTATTACACACGCAAAGATAATAACCCAATTAATTAATAAAGCCTGGTTTTCCAGGCTTATTGAAGATATGTATTACTCTTAATATTTCTTTAGATTACAAAGTTACCATTTTTAAATATATCAATGAATTGTCCATCATAGGTTTCACCAACAATAGACATATCACTTGAACCAAACATAAAGTCTACATGTTCCATAGAATCATTGCCACCTAATTCATATAACTCATCTTTGCTTAAATCAGCACCACCTTTTAGGTTAGTAGGATAACATGCACCGATTGCTAAGTGGCATGATGCATTTTCATCAAATAAAGTATCAAAGAATAAGATACCAGAGTTTTGAATAGGTGAATCATATGATATTAAAGCAACTTCTCCTAATGATTTAGTGCCTTTATCCATAGCAATTAAATCTTCTAATACCTTTTGATTATCATCAGCTTTAACATCTATAATTTGACCATCTTTAAATGTTAATTCAAATCTAGAAATGATATTGCCATTATATGAAAGAGGTTTAGTAGAAACAACTTTACCATCAATTCTTCTTCTATCAGGCATTGTAAATACTTCTTCAGTTGGAATATTTGGATTAAATACAACTTTATATTCACCAATTGCTTCTTCGCATCCGCCACCCCAGATATGATTTTTAATTAAGCCTACATTTAAATCAGTACCTAAAGAGTTTTTAAAATGTAGAGTTTTAAAGTTAAAGTCATTTAGCAATTTACAATGTTTTTGAATCTCTTCATTATGAATATCCCAATTACTTAGAGTCTTATTTTCTTCAACTCTAGATGTAGATAATATAGCATTCCATAAAGCTTCCATTGCTTCATCATCATCTTTATCAGGGAATACTTTCTTAGCCCATGCTAGATTTGGCCATGCGATAATAGACCATTGACCATAATTATTCATTGTATAGTATCTATATTTTTGTAATGCCTTACCCTTTGATAAAGAAACTTCCATGATTTTATTAGTATCAATACCATTTAATAAATCAGGATCTTCACCACTTATATGTAAATAACAAGCATTACTATCAATTTCATATTGTTTCTTATTTAACATCCATTCTGGAACATTCTTTAAAGTTTCTGTGTCTTGATATTCATAATCTAATCTACTTTTTTGATCATCTAAATAATTAACTGATACACTTTTAGCACCTACTTCATAGGCAATCTTTACACATTCTCTTACTAGTTCATATGCTTCTACTGGAGCATTAATATATAGTGGTTGTCCTTTTTGAACATTAACACCATTAATTACCGCAAGTTTCGCTAATTCTTGAACTAATTCTTTTTTTGCTTTAAACATAAATACACTTCCTTTTCTAAATTCATCTGAGTTAATTGTATTATATATTCTTGATATCTATAATAGGTTTCCATTGATAAAAGTACAGTTTGTCATAATTAAATATAATATAATTTACTTAAACGATATGAAAACAATTGATTATTTTACATTAACACAATTTATTTCTGATGATATTAATTTTCCTAATGGGAATAATAAATTAAATCAATTAGGTGGTGGTACCTATACTGTGGCTGGTCAAAGATTATGGTCAGATAAGGTAGGTTTTTGTTGTTGTCTAGGGCCAGATTATGAAGAAAAGTATAGTAATTGGTTTATTGATAATAATATTGATGTGGCTGCTAGAAGGTTAGATAAGAATTGTATTCATTCAACAATCAATTATTTTGAAGATGGTGAAAGGGAAGAAATAAATCATCCTGATTGTGGTAGTTTTTTAGAAATGATGGCTTATTTTAAAGATATTCCTGATATTTATAAAAATAGTAAAGGAATGTATTTCTTTGCTGGTGATGATGATTTATATTGGT
>CAVDLK010000036.1:0-10734 GCA_963609745.1 Erysipelotrichaceae bacterium
ACGCTAATATAATATATCAAAATTGTGAAAATATTGTGAAAAAATATCATTTAATGAAATTTTTTACTATTTTTATGTAAATTTTTTCATTAATTAATGAAAAAAGTAAGGATTTCTCCTTACTTTTTAGTACATACCTCCCATACCACCGCCGGCAGGCATTGCTGGCTCTGGTTCTTTAACTGTACCTACTGCTGCTTCAGTTGTAATCATTAAACCAGCAATAGAAGCTGAATTCAATAGAGCAGATCTAGTAACCTTACATGGATCAACGATACCAGTCTTGAACATATCAACCCATTCACCAGTTCTAGCATTGAAACCGATGTTTTCTTTTTGTGCTAATTGCTTTTCAACGATTGTATTACCATCATGTCCAGCATTTTCAGCGATTTGATATAATGGTTGCTTCAAAGCATTAAGAACAATAGTCATACCCTTATTTACATCAGGGATATCAGAACTTAATTTATCCTTCATATTCTTATAGATTGACATTAATGCGCAACCACCACCACTTACGATACCTTCAGCAAGAGCAGCCTTAGTAGCATTTAATGCATCTTCAATTCTTAATTTTCTTTCCTTTAATTCAGATTCAGTAGTAGCACCAACCTTGATTACTGCTACACCATTTGTTAACTTAGCAAGACGTTCTTGTAAGTTCTTCTTATCATAATCAGATGTAGTTCTTTCAATTAAGTTTTCGATTTCCTTAATTCTTTCTTGGAATTTCTTCTTAGAACCAGCACCATCGATTATAGTAGTAGCATCCTTTTCAACAAGAACCTTCTTAGCAGTACCTAAATCTGACATTTGAGTATCCTTTAATTGCATTCCTAAATCCTTAGAAATGAATTTAGCACCAGTTAAGATTGCGATATCCTCTAGGTTAGCCTTTTGGTTATCACCAAATCCAGGAGCCTTAGTAGCAACTACATTGAATGTACCTCTTAATTTATTAACAATCAAAGTAGAAACAACTTCATTTTCAATATCTTCAGCAATAATTAATAATGGTTTATTAGCTTGAACGATTTGTTCTAGTAAAGGTAATACTTCTTGAATTGTAGAAATCTTTTGATCTGTAACTAGAATCATTGGATTTTCCATATTAACTTGCATCTTTTCTCTATCAGTTACCATATAAGGTGAAATATAACCCTTGTCATATTTTAAACCTTCAGTAACTTCAAGTGATGTATCGAAACCTTTAGATTCATCTACATTAATAACACCATTCTTGCCTACTTTTTCCATAGCTTCAGAAACAATCTTACCGATTTCTTCTGAACCACTAGATATAGCAGCAACATTAGCTATTTCAGCACTAGAATCAATCTTACGAGCATCCTTTAATAACTTTTCAGCTACAGCCTTAGCAGCAGTATCAATACCTTCTCTTAATAATACTGGGTTAGAACCTCTTTCAACTGCTTCTAGACCAGAATGAATCATTGCTTGAGCTAATAATGTAGCAGTAGTAGTACCATCACCTGCAGAATCATTTGTATGGTTAGCTACTTCACAAATCATCTTAGCTCCCATATTTTCAAATGTATCTTCAAGTTCAATTTCCTTAGCAATAGTTACACCATCGTTAACAATCATTGGTGAACCATAACCCTTATCTAAAATAACATTTCTTCCCTTAGGACCTAAAGTTACCTTAACAGCATCAGCTAATGTATCAACACCTTTCAATACACTATCTCTAGCATCCTTAGAATATTTAACAATTTTTGCCATAAAAATTCCTCCTATTTAACAATCGCTAAGATATCCTCAGCTTTAATAAGAATATATTCCTCATCACCAACTTTAACATCAGTACCAGAATATTTCTTATACATTACCTTGTCACCCTTTTTCAATGACATCTCATATATTTTGTCATCAATCTTAACTTCCTTACAATCACTTAGTTCTACAACTTCAGCATATTCTTCATTCTCCTCTTTTTGAGAAATAATAATACCTGATTCAGTCTTGTTAGAAGCTTCAACTTTCTTTAATAATACATTGTTATATAACGGTTTAATCATAATCTTTACCTCCTACAAACTCTATTATACATGTTAATAGCACTCAGTCAATAAGAGTGCTAAATTTTAGCACAGATTTATCACTATTAAAAAAGGCTTCCTAAGAAGCCATATCTAACAGGACTAGCCTGTAATTAAGTTGGAAAGACAATTATTTTTCATAAGTAGCCCTCCTACCTAAATTTTATAACATTAATCCTTATAACCTAATATTTTAATTAATTCCTTTGTTTGATATATGCAAGCCTCAATTGGCCAATCTTTCATATCAATAGTATTAGAATTCAATAATATATGGCCATCAACAACCTTAGAAACTATTGTTGTATGTGATACTGAACTAGCACCAACCTGAATGATATCACCAACATCAGCATAATTAATGTTTATATCACTATCAGTAACTAATCCTATATCATCATTATTCTTACAATAATTATTAAATGTTGATACATGAACCCATGAAACAGACCTACCACTTTTTTCATTATCTTCATTAATTCCTGGATCATATTCAGCATTATTAATATAACATTTCCATTGATAATCACCACTATAATCCATCTTCATAATACCGGCATAGATACATTGAGAAGCATAGTTTTGACAATTTCCACCCTCATCAGAAAAATCATACCAACTATTACTTCTTGAATGATAATACTTATAAGCATATTCAATTGCCCTTTGTCTATCATAAGCAATATCATATGATTTATTACTTATATATTCTTTTCCCTCAACTTGTCCTTTTAAAAAATCATCATTTTCTTTATATTTTTTAATTTGTAATAAATAATATTCATACAAATCATCACACTGTTTAGTACTAGTAGGACTATTAGAATAAAGTAATGCATAAATACCTTGTTGCTTATCATAATCAATAATCTTATATTCATTATTAATTTTCTTGAAGGTCATTTTATTTTCAATATCTAAACATTCAGATTGAATACCATCTAAAAAAGCAAAACTCATATAATCATCTTCTAAGAAATATACCTCATAGTAGTCATCATATTCTTCATAATCTGTAATTTGTAGATCATAATAAGCTGAAGTCAAAGTAAAATCAAAATCATATAAATTTCTAGCATCAATCATTAATTGTATGGCCTTATCACTTATTGATGCAGCAACTTCATCAGAAAAATAAATAGATATATCTTGTTTCTCTAAAGTATATAGACTCTTATAATAAGCATCCATATAATCACAAATAACATCAACAATTTCTTTAGGAGCTATATTATTATTAATAGTACCAACAAAACTATCAGGAATGACATTTTCTTTAACTGTATTTGTTTCTAAAACATCATCCTTAGTAAATATAATCCCTATTATTGTTGATAACAATAATAAAGATAATATCAAAATCAATAATACATTTTTTCTTAATCTTCTCATAAAATCATTATATAAAAAAATCCAGGAATCCTGGATTTAAATCTTAGTTATTGTCGTTTTCATCTTTGTTGTCAAAGATATCAACTACTCCTTCTTTTAGATTTTGAGCAAATGCTGTTGCTTCATTTTTAAATTCCTCTGATGTTACCTTTTCAACTGTTTCATTAAATTTTGTTTTAACATCTTCAGCAACTTTACCAGACATTATATCTTCAGCAACCTTACCAGACTTAACATCATTAGCGAATTGGCCAATAGAATCTTTAGCCTTTCCTACTGATTCCATAGCCTTATCAGTTAATTCACCAGACTTAGCATCATCGACGATACCATTAAATTTTTCCTTAGCTACATCTTTAATATCTTTATTATCTTCTTTAGCCTTTTTATTTAAATCAACAATAACTTTTGCAGCACCTGCAATAACTGCAGCACCTACTAATTTACCAAAAATACTTTTTCTTCTTCTTGCCATAATATTTACCTCGCTTTTCTTTATTATATACAAAAAAGAGTTGCCGCATACGACAACTCTACTTTGTTTATTGGAAAATTATTAACTATTATAGACTAGCTAAGTACTTGATAGTTCTTACCATTTGTGATGTATAAGAATTTTCATTATCATACCAAGAAACTACTTGAACTTCGAATAAACCTTCAGCAACCTTAGTTACCATTGTTTGGTTAGCATCGAATAATGAACCAAATTTCATACCGATAATATCAGAAGAAACTAGTTTTTCTTCAGTATAACCGAATGATTCATTTGATTGAGCCTTCATAGCAGCATTGATTTCATCAACTGTAACATTATCCTTCTTAACAACAGCGTGTAAGATAGTTGTAGAACCTGTACAAGTAGGAACTCTTTGTGCAGCACCGATAAGTTTGCCATTTAATTCAGGAATAACTAGACCGATAGCCTTTGCAGCACCTGTTGAGTTTGGAACGATATTCATAGCGCCAGCTCTAGCTCTTTGAACATCACCTTTTCTTTGTGGACCATCAAGAATCATTTGGTCACCAGTATAAGCATGAACAGTTGTCATGATACCAGATTGGATTGGAGCGTAATCGTTTAGAGCCTTAGTCATAGGTGCTAAACAGTTTGTTGTACAAGAAGCAGCAGAGATAATAGTATCAGCAGCTGTTAAGTTCTTGTGGTTAACGTTGTAAACGATAGTTGGAAGATCATTTCCAGCAGGAGCAGAAATAACAACTTTCTTAGCACCAGCTTTGATATGAGCTTCAGCCTTAGCCTTAGAAGTATAGAAACCTGTACATTCTAGAACTACATCAACATCTAATTTACCCCAAGGAAGATCTTCAGCCTTAGGCATAGCATAGATTGTAATTTCCTTACCATCAACAGTGATAGAACCAGGAACCTTTACAGTCTTGCCATCTTCTTCAAATTCAGCTTCTTTGTATGAAACTGTATGTAAATTTTCACCAAATTTTCCACAGTATCCGCCTTGTGCAGAATCATACTTTAATAGAGTAGCTAACATCTTTGGAGATGTTAAATCGTTAATTGCTACTACTTCATAACCTTCAGCACCAAACATTTGTCTAAATGCTAAACGTCCAATACGGCCAAAACCGTTAATTGCAACTTTTACTGCCATAATTTAATTTCCTCCTATTTTTATGACTACATATTTATTATAAGGGTTTTACCCTATTTTTAAAGACCTTTTAACTATTTTGCATTAAAAAGGTCACCCTATTAAGAGTAACCTTTAAATAAATTTTTTAAGTTAAATTAGTGCTTGCTTAAACCAACGATACGAGCTTGAGGTCCTTCGTACCAATATAAGAATGTGTCTAGATCAACAACATCACCAGCTTGTAAAGCTTCTACTGCTTGGAAGATTTCTGAATCTGGACCAGTTAAATATCTTCTAACAACAAAGACAATCTCTGTACCATTTTCATCAGTAACATTTAGATAAACATCAGAATTATCTCTTGTACCTGAACCATCCCAGTTATAAGTATAATTAACAACTGTTAAGTTCTTGAAACTAGCCTTCTTGTTCATATGGTTTGCTAGTTCATCATTGTTACCAATTAATGAAGTTAAATCTTCAAAATCATAAACTTTACCAGCATCTTCTAGAACTTCGATAGTAGCATCAGCTAATTCTAATTCACCAGACCATTCAGCCTTATAGCCAGTAACCTTAATTAAAGTACCTTCAACTAAAGATTCAGCAGTAGCTTCATCACATTGTGCTTCATATACAAGATAAGCGCCATCATCATCTTGAGCATAGATTGTACATTTGCCATCCCACCAAGATTCATGAGCTTGTACAGACATGATTAATTCAAGTTCTGTATCATTTTCAGCAGCAACGAAATCTGCATAAGTGTTCTTTGCTGTTACAGGTTCAACTACTGGATCAGTATTAGTTTCTTCTTCCTTCTTTGCACAGCCAGCAAGTGATAAAACCATTAACAATGCAAATAAAACAGTTAGTAATTTTTTCATTTTCTTCTCCTTTTTGTGTCCTTTAGGACACAATTATTATACATTACTTTTCTTTGTTTTTCTTTTTATTTGCTAGTAGATAAACTCCTATTAATACCCAAACAGAAGCAAGTGAACCAAGCAATACCTTTGAAGCTAAAGGTAACTCGCCTAGATCCTTAGAAGTACCTTTATTATTGATTTGATCTAAACGATATAAAGAATTAATATCATCATATAACTCGCTTATAAAACTATCATCAACAGTTTTTTTACGTCTAACTGCCTTAACTGTTTCTTCGATTAATTGACCAGCTGCTGTTCTTAATGATGCTGAACCATTAAATACTGACGTAACAAAAGTATTCTTAACATTATCATTCAAAAGCTTAGCAGCATCAATCTTTACCTTATAATGTTCATTATTATCTTCACCACTTCTACTTATATAATCTAAATATTGACTATCATTTTGGGCCTTACTAGTTACAGGAACATACCCTTCAGTCTTACTATAAGAAATTTGTGTATCGTTTGTTAATAAAAATTGGGCAAATAACCAAGACGCCAATACTTCTTGATTATCTTCCTTATTAAAGACACAAATAGAAGGACCCTGAGATATCATCTTAGGATTATCAACATCATATTGAGGAATCATTCTAACAACCGTTTCAAACTCCACAATATTCTCTTGTGCTATATCTAATAAAGGTGCATTTGAACCCATCCAAGTTGCTCCAGCGGTAGAATCTATCGCAAAGATACATTGACCAGCATTTAAGAAGTTGGCAGGATAACTAGATATCTTGAAGGTAGAAAATGCCCCACTTTCTCCATGCTTGGCAATCTCCATCAATATATCCTTAGTAGTATCATTAAAAATCAAAATATTGCCATCATCATCAGAATATGGTGCATCAAGTTGTTTCAACATAGATATCATCATATTATCTGTTGATTTATATATAAAAGGAATTAAAACATTTTGATTATTCACAAAATATGTTCCATCATCATTTTTCTTTAAAGCTGCTTCCGATACCTCAAATATAAAATCCCATGTTAATATATCAGGAACCTCATAACCCAATTTTTCAACATAATCCTTATTAATATAAATCGCCTCAGTTGACCTCATAAAAGGTATAGCGTAATATTTGCCATCAATTAAACCCTCATTTAAATATTCGCTAATTACCTCATCATAATTAGGACCATCAAATTTTAATTCACTACCACCCAAACCATATTTTTCATCAACTAATAATTCATCTAATTGAGCTACTGTCGAAGAACCAGTAATATAAGTTGCGATATGATCAGGATAAGTAATACATACATTAGGAGTAGTATTGGTAGAAATATTAGTAATTACATCATTATAGATATCAGAATAAGAAGAATATAAAGATATATTAATCTTGATATTAGGATATAATTCTTCAAAATCACTTATAGCTTTTTTATAAACTTCAACTTGGGAGATATTACTATCATTTTTAGCCCAAAAAGTTATTTCATAATTTCTTGAACTATCAAATTCTTCCGGCATTTCAAAACCACTTTGGCTACTTCCACTATGACAAGAACTAAGTGTAACAACAAAGAAAATAATTAAAAATAAATTGATTATCTTTTTCATTAACCCTTTGTACCTCCTCTAGAAACACCTTCCATAATCTTCTTATGAAATATTAAGAATAAGACAATAAGAGGAATTGACATAACAACTACAGCTGCCATCATTGCTGGAATATTTTCTCTACCAAAACCTGATTCTCTAATTGTTTGAATAGCATTAGATATTAAGAAATAATTCTCATCATCAGTTATTAATCTAGGCCATACATAAGAATTCCAACATTCAATAACTTTTAAAATAATAATGGTAATAATTGTAGGCTTACATATTGGAATCATAACCTTAGTTAAATATCTAAAATCACTAGTACCATCAACCTTAGCAGCCTTATATAATTCATCGGGAATAGCCTCAAAGTTTTCTTTCAATAAATAAATATAGAAAACACTAGTAACACTAGGAAGTATTAATCCTAAAAAAGTATTCCTTAAATTTAAATTTGTTATAGTAACAAAATTAGTAATAATAACTAATTCATTAGGAATCATCATTAAAGATAGGAATAAAGTAAATAATAATTTCTTTTCTTTAAACTGTAATCTAGAAAAAGCAAAGGAAGCTAATATTGTTACTATTACCATTAATAAGGTAGTAATAATTGTAAATATAACAGTATTTATTAAATATTTTCCTAAAGATACTGTAGTAAAAGCATTAATATAATTTTCAATTGTTGGACTTAAAGTAAAGAACTTAGGAATATATTCACTATTGTATGAAGCATAAGACTTTAAAGAAGTTAATATCATCCAATAGAATGGGAATAAAACAATAATTGCCCAGATTGTTAAAAGAGAATATTTAATAATATTCCAAACCATCTTATTAGTCTTAGCTTTTTGTTCAATCTTTGTATTATTCATAATTATCCTTCTTATTAGAAACTAATAGGTTAATAACCGTAATAGTTAATACAATCGCAAATAGTATTAAAGCAGCAGCAGAGGCAAATGATGGATAACCACCAGAATCGCCATACAACATATCATAGATATAGCCAACAATTGTATTCATGCCAGCAGCATTTAAATCAACACCAAATATTGCCACAACATCTGAATAAGCTTTAAAAGCACCAATAAAGCCAGTAATAACTAAATAAAATATCATTGGTGATATAGCAGGTAAGGTAATCTTTTTAAAGATACGATATTTTGAAGCACCATCAATTTTTGCGGCATTATATAAATTCTTATCAACGCTTGCTAGAGCATTGGTAAGAATCAAAATCTTAAAAGGCAATACTACCCAAATAGTATAAAAACATAAAACAAACATCTTAGCACTGTATGGTCCATCAATAAAATCTATTGATTCCATGCCTAATAGATTTAACAATAAATTAATCAAACCTTCTGAATAAGCTGTTTTCTTAAATAAAATCATAAATACTAAACCAACTGCTAAGGTATTAGTTACATAAGGTAAAAAGAAAACTGTTTGATATAAATCTTTTAATTTCTTAATTGAATTTAAACCTAAAGATATTAATAAAGCTAAACTAGTTGATAAAGGAACAGTAATTATAACTAGAATAAAAGTATTCTTAATAGCTTGTAAGAAATATGGATCATGTAATACATAGGAATAATTATAAAGACCTACGCCACTACTAGTTCCTGATGCAAAGTTATATCCCTCTTCAATTGAATAAATCAAAACATCAATAAGGGGATATACCATAAATATCCCTAAAAATAGGATGGCTGGTAATAAATATAACCAAGCTTTTTTATTATTCTTATTAAGCATTAGATTGCATTACCACTTTCTTTAGAGAAGACATATGTCTTATTAGGCTTTAAATTAAATGTGGCCTTCTTAACAGTTTCAATATCATCAGAAACAATTGCCCTAATATCTTCATCGGATGTGCAATTTTTATTATGACAAACAATTGTAGTATCTCTACCACGAGTTTGTAATCTATCAAATTCACAATGGAAAGTACCATTTTCATCATATATAAAGCCTTCTGGTCTAATACCAACATCGACTTCTTGATCATCGATATCCTTATCACAGATATAATCATCACCAATATATAATTTATGATTTATAACTTTACCATCAAATATATTAATAGCAGGTGTACCCAAGAATGTCGCAACAAACATATTGATTGGGTTATTGTAAACATCTTGAGGTTTACCAACTTGTTGGATATAACCATTCTTCATAACAATAATTAAATCCGAAATAGACATTGCTTCATCTTGGTCATGAGTAACAAATATGGTTGTTATCTCAGTTTCCTTTTGAATTCTTCTAATCTCTTCTCTAGTTTGTAGTCTAAGTCTTGCATCCAAATTACTTAATGGTTCATCTAACAACAAAACACTAGGTCTTTTTACTAATGCTCTAGCAATCGCTACTCTTTGTTGTTGACCACCAGACATCTGTGCTGGTTTTCTATCCATTAAATTATCTATTTGGACAAGTTTGGCAACTTCCATAGCCTTTTGTTTCATAACTTCTTTACTTAAAGCCTTATCACCCTTTAGATTCTCTAAAGGAAAGATAATATTTTCTTCAACTGTTAAATGTGGATATAAAGCATAATTTTGGAAAACCATGCCTACGCCTCTAGCCTCTGGAGGAAGATTGGTTACATCTAAATCACCAAAATAAATCTTACCCTCTGTAACCTCTTCTAAACCACTAATTAAATTTAAACATGTTGATTTACCACATCCTGAAGGACCTAATAAAGCAACCAACTTACCATCAGGTATTTCAATATTGAAGTCCGCAACAGCACGAACATCACTTCCGCCTTTTACTTGTGACTTGAATACCTTATTTAAATTATCTAAAACAATTTTCATATATTCATCCTCTTAACAATTATTATATACAAAAAGAGCACTAACCCGTGCTCATAAACAATAAATTACAAATCAAAATAGAACTTTGTATATTCCCCTACAATTGATTCAACCCCGTATTTAATATCTTGGGCCTCTAATAATTGTTTAGATAAAGCTAAACCAATACCAGAACCAATATGTGATCTTCTATGTAACTTATCTACCTTATAATATCTATCCCAAATATTATTTAAATCCTCTTTACTAATACCTTCACCATTATCATAAACATAAACTCTAGTCTTATTATCAATAATCTCACTACCTAATATTATTAATTGT
>CAVDLK010000037.1:0-1215 GCA_963609745.1 Erysipelotrichaceae bacterium
TCCCTATAAAGCTTTTTAATAAATCTTGATTGAATCTATAATCGTTTACATTCATTTTTTCTTTATCTCCACGAAATGTATTTTCTGCTTTTTAAACTAATACTGTTTATGTTACTTTTAATATTGATTACTTACTGGAAAACTATCAGATAGAAAACCTGCAAGTTATGATAGTGCTACCTTTTATATTTGTAGTATACATTTTTTCATCTTTTAAGGAAATCTAGAATTAAATTGTGCTCTTTTTGTATAATGGAGATATGAAGAAAGCAAAATTAGCATTAATCTACGACTTTGATAAAACATTATCTCCAAAGGATATGCAAGAGTTTCATTATATAAAGACACTTGGTTATGATAATCCAGCAGACTTTTGGGCTGAATGTGATAACTTTGCCAAGAAGAATAATTGTGATGGTATTCTTTCCTATATGTATATTATGGCAACAAAGGATAAGAATTTAACTAGAAAACAATTAAATGATGAAGGCAAATATGTTGAGTTATATAAGGGTGTTGATACTTGGTTTAAAAGAATAAATGAATATGGTAAGTTACATCATGTTGATGTGGAACATTATATTATTTCTAGTGGTTTAACTGATATTATTAAGGGTACTTCGATTGCTAAGGAATTTAAAAAGATATATGCTTGTACCTATGTTTATGATAATAAGGGAAAAGTATTATGGCCATCTCGTGTTGTTAACTATACTATGAAGACACAATATTTATTTAGAATTAATAAGGGTGTTTTAACCGAAACTAATGATGAGGATTTAAATGATTCAACTCCTGATTCAAAGAAATATATCAGTTTAGAGAATATGGTTTATTTTGGTGATGGAAGTACTGATGTGCCAAGTATGAAGGTAGTCCAACAAAATGGTGGCACAACAATTGCGGTATTTGGCGATGATTCCAAGAAGAATAAAGCAGAAAAACTGTATGAAGATAAGCGGGCAAGTTTTGTAGTTAAGGCTGATTATTCGGCTAATTCTAAAATTGAAAAGATAGTTCAGGGTATTATTAATTCTGTAGAAGTTAAAACTAAATTAGAGAATTTTCGTTAATGTCTTATTTAAATGATGAATTTGATATAAGTAAACTAGGATCGTTTTATTTTAAAGATAAAACGATTTTTAGAGTTTTTGCTTTAGATACAGAATCTATTAATCTAATTATTAATAATCAAAAATATTTAATGCATAAAGA
>CAVDLK010000037.1:1225-10443 GCA_963609745.1 Erysipelotrichaceae bacterium
GATGGTAATGTTTTTGAATTAACTTTAGATGGTAACTTTGAATTAAATAAATATTGTTATGAAAATGATTCAGGTATTATATTTAAAGATCCTTTTTCTTATTATAGTGATGAGAAATATTCGTATGTTTTAGATGAAAGTAAATTTATTAAGGAAAAGGTAGTTCCTGAATATAGAAATGATATTGTGATATATGAAGCTAATGTTAGGGACTTTTCGGCAGATGGTGATTATTTTGGTGATGTGGCTAAAACATTTTTAGCGATGTCTAAAAGTGATATTAAGGTAGATGATTATTTTATGTTGGGCTTAGATTATATTAATAATTTAGGTATAAGTCATCTACAATTAATGCCAGTATTTGCTTATGATTTAGATCATAGTGATTATAATTGGGGCTATAATCCTTTAGCTTATAACTACTTATATAAGGGATATATATATGATAAGAATAATCCTTATGCTTATGTTAATGAATTAAGGCAAACTATTAATAAGATTCATGAAAAAGGAATTCGTGTTACCTTAGATTCAGTTTTAAATCATGTTTATAATGTTAATAATTTTGATTTAGCTAAGGCTCTTAATGATAAATGTTTTAGATATAAGGCTGATGGAACATTAGCTAATGGAACATATTGTGGTAGTGAGATTAAATCAGAGGATCCATTTGTTCAAGCATATCTTATTGAGATGGTTAGAAGATATATACGTTTATTTGATATAGATGGAATAAGAATTGATTTAATGGGTATTTTAGATTATGAGACAGTTAATAAGATTAATATTGAAGCCAAAAAGATAAAGCATGATTTTATTGTCTATGGTGAAGGTTGGAATATGGGCGATGTGCTTGAAGAAAGTCAAAGGGCGAGTATTGCAAATGCTTATAAGATTCCTGAAGTAGCAATGTTTAATGATTTCTTTAGGGAAATAATTAAAAAATATATAATAGGTGACTATGTTGATATTAATGATGTTAAAAGGGTGTTAAGTGGTAATAGTAATAATTTAAATAATAAGCAATCAATTAATTATGTTGAATGTCATGATAATTTAACTTTCTTTGATTATCTTATGAAATATAGAGGTGGTGATTCAGAGTACATCAATATTAATAGATGCAAGTTAGCTCTTGGTTTAGTGATTCTTGCAAGAGGGATACCTTTTATTCATATGGGGCAGGAATTTTTAAGGACTAAAAAAGGGATTGAGAATTCTTATAATAGTTCAGATGATATTAATAAAATAGATTGGAGTAGAAGAATTAAATATAATCAAATTTGTGATTATGTTAAGGATTTAATTTCTTTTAGAAGGGATAATTTATTAGATATTGATAAGGTTGATTTTTTAGAATATCAAGAATGTTTAATTTATTATTTAGATGATTATATGATTATTATTAATCCTAGTGGTAATGATTATATTTATGAAGATGATAATTTATATGAAATATTCTTTGATATAGATGGTAAGTGTTATAAAAAGGATAAAGCTTTATCTATAGTATCTTGCTCTCTAACTATCGCTAAAAAAATATAGTATAATGAGTTTGTATTAAGGGGTATAACTCATGAAAAAGAATAATATGGTAGCAATGATACTTGCTGGCGGAAGAGGTTCCCGTTTATTTGATTTGACTAAAAGAATCGCTAAGCCTGCAGTTCATTTTGGTGGTAAATACCGCATCATTGATTTTGTTTTGTCTAATTGTGCTAATTCTAATATTTTAACTGTTGGTGTATTGGTACAATATGAATCAATTTTATTAAGCTCTTATGCATCTAGGAGCCAAACTTGGGGATTAGATGCCAATGGTGGTGGTGTTTATGTCTTGTCTCCTAGAGAAAAGGATACTGCAGGTTTAGGTGTATATCGTGGTACTGCTGATGCAATATATCAAAATCGTGATTTCTTAGATCAAAATGAAGCAGAATATGTTTTAGTTTTATCGGGTGATCACATCTATAAGATGAATTATGAAAAGATGTTACAGAAGCATATCGAAACCAAGGCTGAAGCAACTATTGCAGTTATTGAAGTTCCTACAAAGGAAGCGAGCCGTTTTGGTATCATGAATTGTGATAAGGATGATAGGGTAATTGAATTTGAAGAAAAACCAAAGGAGCCAAAATCTAATTTAGCTTCAATGGGTGTTTATATTTTTAACTATAAGACTTTAAGAAAATACTTAAAGGCTGATGCTAGAATTGATGATTCAGCTCATGATTTTGGTAAGAATATTATTCCTAATTACTTAAAGGATGGTTTAAAACTACAAGCATATCGCTTTAAGGGTTATTGGAAAGATGTTGGTACTGTTGATTCCTTATGGGAAGCAAATATGGATTTATTAGATACTGATGATCTTCATATGTTTGATCCAACATGGAAGATTTATACCAATGATGATGCTTTAGTACCACAACTTATTGGGGAAAATGCCACTATCAATCACGCTTATATATCTCAAGGTGCGGTTGTTAATGGCGAGATAAATCATTCAGTTATTTTCTCAAAGGCTGTAGTAGATGATGGTGCAGTGATTAATGATTCAGTAATTATGAATAATGCTCATATTGGTAAAAATGTAGTACTAAATAGATGCTTGGTAGCTGATGATGTTAAGGTTCCTGATAATATGAAACTAGGTGATAAAAAATCTAAAGAGATTTTACTTGTTTCTAAAGCATTAATTCAAAAGGCAGGTGAAGACAATGAGTAGAGTACTAGGTATTTTAAATTTCGAACCATCTTATGTTAATGTGCAAGGTTTAGGAGATTATCGACCAATTTCTGCTACTTCAATTTTGGGTAGATATAGGGTGGCAGATTTTATGCTTTCTAATCTTACTAACTCTGGTATTGATGTTATCAAGGTATTAATTAAGGAAAAACCTAGATCATTAGTAGAACATATCTCTAGAACTAGTTATAATATCAACTCTAAAAGAGGTGATATTCATATCTTATTTGGCGAGGAGGATTTTTCTAGTAACTCTTTATACAATGTTGATATTAGGGCTTTTAAAACTTATATGCATTTTATTGAAAAGGAAGATCCTAGTTATATTGTAATTGCCCCATCTCATTTCATTTATAAACAAGATTTTTCATTAATGATTGAACATCATAAAAAATCTAAGAATGATATTACTATGTTATATCATCGTACTAATCATGCTGATACTAAATATCCAATGGGTGATGCTTTAACAGTTGATGATAAGGGTAGAATTATTAAGTTCCATAAGAATCGTGGTAAATATAAGAGCATTAATATATCTTTAGAAGCATATGTTATGGATATTGTTACTTTTAAGAAGTTAGTTGAAGATGCAAGTAATATATCTAGTTTATATTCTTTATCTGATATTATTGCGGATAAATTAAAGGAACTTAAGGTAGGTGGATATAAGCACAATGGTTTAGTTGATTGTATTTCTACTTTAAATGCTTATTATGTATGCAATATGTCAATTAGTAAGCAAGGTAGATTATCGAAATTAATTAATGATGATTGGCCAATTTATACAATGTCAACTAACTCTTGTCCAACTTTATATAGTTCTAAGGCTAAGGCTAAGGCTTCTTTGATTGCTAATGGTTGTATGATTAATGGTACAGTTATTAATTCTGTTATTTCAAGAAATGTTGTTATTCAAGAAGGAGCATATATCAAGGATTCAATAATCTTGCCTGATACGGTAATTGGTAAGAATGTTACAATTGAAAATGCCATTGTTGATAGACTTGCAATCGTTTCTCATACTAAGACATTAGTTGGTAGTAAAGACAATCCTTTATATGTAAAAAGGGGAGATAGAATTTGATGAAAAAAGTATTATTTGTTTCTTTTGAATCATTACCATTTGTTAAGACTGGTGGTTTAGCTGATGTTGTATATGCTTTACCAAAGGTTTTAGATAAAAAAGAATTTGAAGTACGCGTAGTAATGCCAATGTTTAAGGTTATTAAGGAAAAATACTATGCGGGTATGAAATATTTAGATCATATTTATATTCATAGTGGTTTTATTAATGAAGAAGCAAATATTTATTCATATATTAATGAGGGTATTGAATATTTATTTATTGAAAATGATACTTTCTTTTATCGTGATGGTGTTTATGGTTATCAAGATGATGCGGCAAGATTTTCTTTCTTTAATGTTGCGGTATTAGAGATGATGATTAAATTAGACTATTATCCTGATATTTGTCATGAACACGATTATCATACAGCAGTATTGCCTGCTTTATGTAAGATTAGATTTAATGCTATTGAGTCAATAAGAAATATTAAACATATCTTCACTATTCATAATTTGGCATATCAAGGTGAATATGATAAACAAGTATTATTTGATTATCTAGCTTTTGATTATAGATACTATGAAAATGGTGATTTACGTTTTAATGATTATTGTAACTTTATGAAGATAGGTATAACTTTTGCGGATTTTGTTACTACGGTTTCTGATACTTATGCTAAGGAAATACAAACTGCAGAATATGGTCATAATTTAGATATGATTCTAAAATATCGTAATCAAGATTTATATGGTATTGTTAATGGTATTGATACGGATTCTTTTAATCCTTTAACAGATAATAATATCTATTATAAATATAGTTTAAGAAATATCTTTAAGGGTAAAAGAGAGAATAAGAAATCTTTACAATATCAATTAGGTTTAAATACTGATGAAGATGTATTCTTAATTGGTATGGTTTCTCGTTTAACTTTCCAAAAGGGTGCTGATTTATTCTTAAATGCTTTACCAGAAATATTAAAGGATAAGGTACAGATTGCTATATTGGGAACTGGTGAATCTAAATATGAATATGCTTTTAAGATGTTAGAAGCAGGTAATAGAGGAAGATGTGTTTATTATTGCGGTTATAATGAAGCTTTATCACATACCATGTATGCTGGCTTAGATATGCTTTTAATGCCTAGTTTATTTGAACCATGTGGTATTTCGCAATTGATTGCTATGCGTTATGGCACTTTACCACTTGTTAGAGAAACAGGTGGTTTAAAGGATACTGTTTCTCCTTTTAATGAATATACTTTAGAGGGCAATGGTTTCTCATTTGGTCCATATAATGTTGGTGATTTTATGAAAGTATATCGTTATGCTTATGATCAATATAATTATTATCCTGATAGATGGAAAGTATTAATGAAGAATGCTATGAGAACTGATGTTTCATTTGAGAAATCCGCAAGAAAATATGAAGAATTATATAGAAAGGTTTTAAGTAAATGAATCTAGACTATTTCTTTTATGGAATAGATACACAGGCCTATAAATACATGGGTGTTCATAAACTCGGCAAGGGTGTCGAGTTTTATTTGTGGGCACCACATGCGGATAAGGTAGAAGTATTTATGTCTAAAGACAGTTTTAATACTTTCTACAATATGGAAAAAATAGATAATAGGGGTGTATGGCATTTAATAATTGATGATTGTGAATGTATATATTCATATCGTTATCGTATTTATAATGGTGATAAAGTCTTATATAAATCTGATCCATATGCTTTTTATTCTGAACTTAGACCTTCTAATGCTTCAGTTATGTATGATTTAAAGCAATATAAATTTAGTGATGATGCTTATATGGAAGCAAGAAAGTTTTCATATCAAAATCCTTTAAATATTTATGAATTACATGTCAATGGTTTTAAACATGATGGACCATTTACAAGTTATAGAGAATTAAAAGAAACTTTAATCCCATATGTAAAGAATATGGGTTATACCCATATTGAAATGATGCCAATTGTAGAATATCCTTTTGATGGTTCTTGGGGATATCAGGCAACAGGATTTTTAAGTTGTACTAGTAGATATGGTACCCCTTGGGATTTGATGGATTTTGTTAATGAATGTCATTTAAATAATATTGGTGTTATTTTAGATATGGCTTATGTTCATTTTGCGATAGATGATTATGGGCTAGTCAATTTTGATGGTGAAAAGTGTTATGAGAATAAGGATGATAAATATTCTAAGACTCAATGGGGTTCATATTTATTTGACCATGGTAGTGGACCAGTTATCTCATATTTGATGTCTAGTGCTAATTTATTCCTAAGTGAATATCATTTTGATGGATTAAGGTTAGATGCTATTAGTAATATTATTTATTATGATGGTAATAAAGATATAGGTATCTATGCTGATGGACTTTCTTTTATTAAGAAATTTAATTATTCAATTAAGAAAGAACATCCAGATTGTTTAATTATTGCCGAGGATTCTACTGATTATCCAAAAGTTACAGCACCTATTGAATATGATGGCTTAGGTTTTGATTATAAATGGGACTTAGGTTGGATGAATGATACCTTAAAATACTTTGAAATGGATCCTGAATATCGCCAATATCATCATAATATGTTAACTTTTTCAATGGCATATTTCTATAGTGAAAAGTTTTTATTACCTTTCTCTCATGATGAGGTAGTACATGGTAAAAAGACAATAGTTGATAAGATGTGGGGTAATCAAGAAGATCAATTTTCGCAATGTCGTAATCTATTCTTATATATGTTTACTCATCCTGGTAAGAAATTAAATTTCCTTGGCAATGATATTGCAATGTATCGAGAATTTGATGAAACTAGAGGTTTAGATTGGCATCTATTAGAGTATCCTTTACATGATTCTTTTAATCGTTATTTCCATGATTTATGTCAAATATATAAATCGTATAAAGCATTCTATGCTTTTGATTATGAGTCATTTTCTTTTAAGTGGATTGATGCTGATAACCATTCACAATCAATTTATATTTATTGTCGTTATGATGAGGATTTCTGCTTTGTTGTTGTTTTAAATATGAAACCATGTTCTTATACAGACTTTAATGTTGGTGTACCTTTTGCGGGTACTTATACTGAATTAATTAATTCACAAAAGGATATTTATAGTGGTTGTAATATGTGTAACTTCAAGCCAATTAGAAGTAGAAAAGTAAAAGCACATGGTTTAACTAATTCAATTAATATTGATATAGCACCATATGCTGCTATTATATTCTCTATTCCTATTAAGAAAAAAGCTCCAAATGTACATATAAATAACGAATATAAAACAAGAAAGATGGCTTAATTTGTCCTTCTATCTTTTACCTACCTTTGGAATCCAGAGTTTTCTGGATTCCTATTTTTTTGATGATGTCTTACCATTATGAATTAAAATGCTAAAATAATACTTGATGAAAGAATATGCGATTAGATTAGAAAAAGGAGCTGACTTAAAAAGTTCGATTAGTGATATATGTATTAAAAATGGTTTTGATACTGTTGTTATTTTAAGTGGTGTAGGTAGTGTTTACGAGGTTAAAATAAGACTTGCTGGGGCAAGTGATTATTTAGAAAGTAAAAAGGATTATGAGATTGTATCAATCACTGGTACTGTATCAAAGGGTAGATGTCATATTCATATTTCTTTTTCTGATGAAAAGGGTAATCTTATTGGTGGACATCTTGAAAAGGGTTGTCTAATAAATACTACTTGTGAATTAGTTTTAGGAGTATTAGAACAATATAAGTCTGATCGTCTATATGATGAAAAGACTGGTTTTGATGAATTGGTATTAAAGGAGAGTAAAAATGATTAATGTTTATGTAATTTCTGGTTTTTTAGGTTCAGGTAAAACAACTTTTATTCAAAAGATATTAAATGAAAAGAAATTTGAAAAAGTTATGTTGCTTGAAAATGAATTTGGTGAAGTAGGTGTTGATGCTGCTTTCTTTGATAAGTCACTTAACATAAAAGAGATTAATAATGGTTGTATTTGTTGTTCTTTACAAGGTGACTTTGAAGATGCTTTAGAAGAAATTGAAGATATGGGCATTAGTGATTTAATAATTGAACCAAGTGGTGTAGGTAAGTTATCAGAGATTATTAATGTTATTAAACAAGATAGTGATTTTAGAATTGTTTCTCATATCTGTATTGTTGATGTTAAGACTTGTAGAAAGTATCATTTAAACTTTAAGGAATATTTTGATGATCAAGTTAAATGTGCTAATTCTATTGTTTTGTCACATTTAGATGTTGCTGATGAGGATACAATTAATAAGGCAATTGAAATTGTTAAAGAAATCAATGATGAAGCTACAATTATAAATAAATCAATTAGTGAGATGGCTATAGATGAATTATTAGATGCTATTGTAAAAGGTGGGGATATCTTGCCAGATATAGAGGAAGAAGAATGTCATCACCACCATGAAGAAGGTGAATGTTGCCATCATCACCATCATCATGAAGATGGTGAATGTTGTTGTCACCATCATGATCATGAACACCATCACCATCACGATGATGAAACTTTTACAAATATTATCTTAAGACCTACAAAACAATATACTGTTGCTGAGGTTGAAGATATCTTAAAGAAGATTCCTGAAGATATTATTAGAGTTAAGGGTTATGTTAAGGGTGTAGATGGTACAATCTATCTAAATTATGTTTTAAATGAATCTCATGTATTTATGGGTGAAAGTAAAGATGATAGTCTAGTTTGTGTTATTGGTACCACTATAGACGAAGATTATTTCAAGGGACTATTTAATGAATAAGCCAGTATATGTTTTTTCGGGTTTTTTAGATTCAGGAAAAACACAAGCCATAAAAGAAACTTTATATGATCAAAGATTCAATCAAGGCGAGAAATTTTTGATTATTTGTTTTGAACAGGGTGATGTTATCTATGATGATAAGTTTTTAGAGATTACAAATTCAGAGGTAGTTTATTTATCTTCTATTAATGAATTAACTCATGATAAACAAAGAGAATTAGATAAAAAATATAAACCTGAAATAATTGTTATTGAATTAAATGGTATGGAAGATGATAATCTTTTATACAAAAATATTGGTTTTTTTCCTAAGTGGGAGTTAGCGCAAACATTAACTACAGTTGATGCATCAACATTTAATTTATATATGAATAATATGCGTCAATTTATGTATAACCATATTGTTAATGCTGAGGTATGTATTTTAAATAGGTCTGATAATGTTGATAAGAGATTTTTAAGAAATAATCTTAAATCTATTAATCAAAGGTTAGAGTTAATTTATGAGGATGCTAATGGGAATATTAGTAGCCAAGCAGATGAGGATTTATTTGATTTATCTAAGGATTTATTTATTGAAGATATTGATTATGGTCTATGGTATATGGA
>CAVDLK010000038.1:0-3408 GCA_963609745.1 Erysipelotrichaceae bacterium
CATTTACAATAATCAGAATAATTTATTTTAGATTTTTTTGGGACTTGTTTTTTCATCTCTTTAAGTTCTTTTCTAAAGTTCTTCTTTTATTTATCTTTTCATTTAAAATATCTGCTGATTTATAACCAAGATATTTACTCTTCTTTTTACCATTTTCAATAGGGGGTTACAAATCTAATGATTAAAAAAGGAGCTTATTTTAAAGCCCCTTCAATAAATTGTTTCATGCCATCTTTACCCTGATAGCCAGTAGTTTTTGAAATCAATTGACCATCTTTAAATATAAATACTGTAGGTATAGATAATATTCCATATTTAATGCATAATTGTTCACTATCATCACAATTAACCTTTACAAATTTAACATCAGGATAATCATTAGATAATTCTTCTAATACTGGTCCCAACATCTTACATGGCCCACACCAATCAGCATAAAAATCAATCAAACTTATACCCGAAGATATAATTTCATCAAATTCTTCTTCTTTAATAATTTTCATAACAACCTCCACCTAAATTATCTTATATACCTTTAATAATAGAAAGTAAAATGCTCAAGACATTGTCTTATCCCAAATATCTTTGATATAAGAACCAACATCTTTAGGATAATGAGCATCCGATACTGTAATCAATTGACATCTATTATCTTTAAAGATTTGTAATAATTCATCTGATAAACCCATATCCTTATGATGATAACGATAATAACAACCAGTATTATTTTCTACCTTCATATTATGTTCATTTAATAATTTCGCTAGTTTTATATAGGTTGGCTTTAAATCATAACTAGGATAATAATTAAACATTTTAATAGTATCAGGATGAGCTAATTGACTAAATATATCTGATTCAACAAGTTTAAAGACTGTTTCGTAATATCTTTTATATATGTCATTAACAGGAAATTTTTCCCATAGTTCACTTATTGACCAAGCAGAATCATAAACATAATAATCAATCGCATGTACTGCACCAACTAAGAAATCCCAATTATAAGTACTACATATCTTTCTAATTAAATCTTCTTCTGCTTCTTGATAACAAACTTCTAAACCAAAAGAAACTTTTATAGGAAGATTCTCTTTTTTCATCTGTTCTATTAAATCAATATATTCACTTAATGAATTTCTTAAATCAGAATTTAACCAATCGTCTTGTGCTTTAATGAATCTATGCTTTTCATATACTGGTGCAAATTCTTTAAAGCGATGACTATGATCTAATATTTGTATTTCATCTATTCCCTTATTAATAGCCTCATTAATAAATTCATAAACATATTCTTTATTAAGAGGACCTTTTTCTAAATGTATATGTCCATCAATCATTTTTATAAAAAGCATCTTACGATGCTTTATCCTTTATTTAGTTAGTTTAGCAGCAGCTGCTTCATCTAAGATAACAGTTACATTAGGATGTTTTTGTAAGATAGATGCAGGACAATCTGTAGAGATAGGACCCTCTAACATATTTTTAACTGCTTCTTGCTTATTAGCACCAGTACAAATAATGATAATGTTTTTAGCCTTCATAATTGTACCAATGCCTTGTGTTATAGCACGTGTAGGAACCTTGTTTATATCATTATCAAAGAAACGGCAATTATCTTTAATAGTTGATTCAGCTAATTCTGTAATATGAGTTGGTGAATCAAAAGCAGTACCTGGTTCATTGAAAGCAATATGTCCATCACTACCAATGCCTAAGATTTGACAATCAACAGGACAAGAATCAATCATTGCTTCATATTCTTTAGCATTTTTTTCAATATCACCTAAACCACTTGGTACATGAGCATTTTCTTCTAATATATCAATTTGATTAAATAGATTCTTATGCATGAATGAATAATATGATTCAGGATGTTCTATTGGTAAACCAACATATTCATCTAAGTTAAAAGATTTAATATCTTTATAACTTGTTTTATTTTCATTATGGTCTTTTACCATCCTAGCATATAGGCCTAAAGGAGTAGAACCAGTAGCTAGACCAATAACTTTGCCTGGCTTTAAATATTGTTTAAATTCTTCAAAGGCTGCATCAGAAGCCAATTCATAATCCTTAGAGATAATTGTTTTAATCATCTTTGTCTCCTATTTAACGATTTCGCCTAAAGCTGAACCTTTAATACCAGCAGCATTACCTTCATCAGTATCAATATGCATAGCTAATGCAAAGTCATCTCTAACTCTAACAACTGTATCACCAAATATTAAAGATCTATTTTCAGTTTCAACTTTAACATTTACAATATCACCATTAGATACACCATATTTTTCAGCATCAGCCTTAGTCATATGGATATGTCTTTTAGCAGCAATAACGCCCTTTTCTAATTCTATTTCTCCAGCAGGACCAACTAGTTTTATACCGCTAGTTCCTTCTATATCACCAGATTCTCTGATTTGCGCATCAACGCCTAATGTTCTAGCATCAGTTAATGATAATTCAACTTGTCCAGCTTTTCTAGTAGGGCCTAAAATAGAAGCCTTTAATTCGCCTCTAGGACCAACAATAGTTAATTTTTCTTCACAAACAAATTGACCTGGTTGTGATAATTCTTTCTTAACAGTTAACTTATGACCTTCTCCATATAATGCAGCTAATTGTTCATCAGTTACATGGATATGTCTAGCACTAATTTCAACAATAAATTTATCCATTATTAACACCTCTTTCTACCAATTCATTATATTACAAAAAAGAGGCTTTCTACCTCTTCAATGCTTGTTTTGCGGCTAAATCCATAGTTCTTTGCTTATCGGATTGTCTTTTATCATATAAAGACTTACCCTTAGCTAAAGCAATCTCTACTTTAACCCTTCCCTTATTGAAATATAATTTCAAAGGAATACAAGTATAACCCTGTATCTTACATTTATTCGCTAGTTTAGAGATTTCTCTAGAATGTAATAAAAGTTTCCTATCCCTAGTTTCATCATGATTATTATAAGTAGCCTCCTTATAAACAGCTATTGACATACCCTTAATAAAAGCCTCACCATCTTTAAAACTAATATAAGCTTCCTTCAGTGATACCTTACCTAATCTTAATGATTTAATCTCTGAACCCAACAAAACTATACCTGCTTCTAAGGTTTCTTCAATTAAATAATCATGCCTAGCTTTTCTATTTACTGCAATATCTTTCATATAAATATCTTACATAATCGAATAAAAATAGTGAAATATATTCACTATTTTATTCATTAATTTTAATGATTATTACTAGCACCATAAATACAATACCAAGTGCTAATGTGATATGAGAGATAACCTTTTCTGGACCACGATCCTTCATATCTTTAAATAAACCTAAATCACTGTTTCCTGTAAAAGCTGCTAAGCCATCAGATTTACCGCTTTGTAGTAAGGAAATCAATATTAATAAAACAG
>CAVDLK010000038.1:3449-10391 GCA_963609745.1 Erysipelotrichaceae bacterium
AGAAATAACTAATAATACAATTTTCATAAATTTACTCCTTAATAGTCAGCCTTTGCTAGATCAACATAATTTATATCAGTAGGAGTTTCTCTACCAAATAAGATAATCAATACAGTTGCAATTTGTGTTTGATCATTCATTGATTCAATCTTACCTTCCATACCTGAGAATGGACCTGATAGAATCTTAACATTATCACCAAGTGCAAAGTCAACTTCAACAGCCTTATCAGATTGACCAATTCTTCTTAGAATCTTTTCCATTTCTGGTCCCTTAACAGGAATTGGCTTAGCACCACCACCAGATGAACCAATAAATCCAGTAACTCCTGGAGTATTTCTAACAACATACCAAGCCTCATCTGTCATAATCATTTCAACAAATAAGTAACCTGGGAAAATATTCTTTACTACTTCTTTACTCTTTTCATTTTTAACTTCAATTTGTGTCTCTTCGGCAACTACAATTCTAAATAAGTTGTCAGAGATACCCATTGTTTCTAGTCTTTTCTCTAGATTTTCTTTTACTCTATTCTCATGTCCAGCATATGTGTTAACAACATACCATTCTTTTTTATTTTCCATATTATAGAACCCCTATTGTTGTTAAGAACCAAGTAATAACTGTTAAACATAATGAAAAGAATAAAACAAATAATGCGGTAAAAAACAAAACCTGAATAGAATGACTTACTAAATCTTCCTTCTTAGGCCAACGAATCTTACCAATCTCTTTAGCTATAGCGCTAAAACTAAACCACTTCATGTGAGCCTCCTACTTTGTCTGCTTATGTAATGTATGTTTATTACATCTAGGACAATACTTCATTAATTCAATACGTTTCTCATTATTCTTTTTAACACTAATTGAATAATTTCTAGACAAACAAATACTACAAGTAAGAATTACTTTTTTGCTTTCCTTCATAATCCCTCCTTTTAAGTATTTAAAAAGTTATCTACCTCGATAACCATCTATAATATAGCCCAAAATAGGCTATGATGTCAAATTTAACTTGTCTTACTTTGGACAATTATACCAGTTAAAATAAACGCCAAACCAATAATAGTAATTATTGATATCTCTTCTTTTAGTAAAAGATATGAGAAAAACATAGTAAATAAAGGTGTTAAATATGCCATCAAAGATATTTTAGCTGTATCACCCTTGTTTAATGCTATACCCCACAATAAATAAGCCAAACCATTGCATATAGCACCATTCCATATTACTGAAAATAAAGAACTACTTGTTAGATGATTTAAAGATTTTGTAAATAAACAATAAAGTAAAGCACAAATTGCTGTTACAAAGAAATTAATAAATTGTACAGCATATTGATCATAAGCATACTTCTTATTAAATACAGAATATATCGCATAAACAACTGCCGCCATAAAACTAGCCAAAATACCAATAAACATTTCATTAGTAAATCCAGAAATACCATCTTTTAAGGAAATGATAATAATACCAACTAATGTTAATAATAGTGAAACAACCTTTCTGCTTGTCATCTTTTCTTTTAATAACAAACAAGAGAATATTACAATCAATGTTGGCCATACATTATTCACAATAGATGCAATTTGTGAATTAAGATGTTTTAAACCAATATAATAGAAAACATAATACATGAATACACCTAAGAAACCCAAACAAGCAATTCTTAAATAATCCTTTGTTTCATATTCGCTTAAAAAATAGATACCCTTTCTTTTTAAGTTAATTATTAATAAAACTATAGAAGCAGTTAAACAATTATAGAAAACTAGAGACATCTCGTTTAAATTATTAAGGGTATATTTATTAACAGGTGCTAATGTTCCCCACAATATAACCGTTATTAAAGCGTAAATATTTTCTTTTTTCACATAAAAAATTTACCATCTTTAAATATTTTATTCAATAACCTTCATTTAAATGCTTTCTTAAATTCTCTCTTAATTTTCTAAGCCTATTATCAATTCTTTTAGTACTAATATTTAACTTCTCTGAGATTTGTTTATATGAATATTTCTCTACCCTCATTCTAAAAATCTCTTGATCTTCTTTTGATAACTTTGATACAAAAGCACCTATATCTTCATTAAATTCTTTTGTATGATGATAAGCTATTGGATTTTCACCAACACAACTACTAGCAATCGATAAGCAATAATCAATATTAGGATGATTATCTATAGAATATATTTCCTCCTCTCGATACTTTCTCATATTTCTATAGCACACCAATAACCTTGACCTAATACACATATAAGCATAAGAAGAAAAAGACATTCCTCTATCGGCTTCATATGTAAATACTGCTTTATATAATGCTATACTTCCTTCTTGGTATAAAGATTCAATATCAAATGCAAAATCATTTTCAAAACTATTTAAACTATAAATAATCTTATAAATCATCTTGTAATGATCGTCCAGCAATGTTTTAAAAGCTGCATCATCTTTATCCTTTATCTGCTTAATTATGTTTTCATAGTCTTTCATATTCATATTATTAAATGAATATATGAATATGAATTCTCATGATTATACCGTTTTATTTTTTATTTTCTCCACATTTGTGGATAAAATGTTGAAAATAACATATTGATATTAAATATGTCTGATTCGAATACTATTCAATATTAACCGTAATCTCATCAGTTGAAAATATAGTTGCCCAAGTATCAGCATATATTGATTTATATATTATTTTCTTAAACTGATAATATTATAGATTAATATACCAGCTGCTACAGAAGCATTAAGACTAGTAACATGTCCGTTCATTGGTAAAGATACAATATAGTCACATTCTTGTTTTACTAAACGTGACATTCCTTTTCCTTCAGAACCAATAATTAATACTGTATTAAAATCATATTTCAAATCAGTATAAGATAAATCACAATTGCCATCACTGCCAACAATCCAATAACCTTTTTTCTTTAAATCCTTAATAGTATTAACTAAATTGGTAACCTCGGCAACTTTAACATATTCTAATGCTCCACAAGCAACCTTTGCGACTGTATCATTTACTTTAACAGAATTGTGTGACTTATAAATTACACCATCAACGCCAGCACACTCACAAGTTCTAATGATTGCGCCTAAGTTGTGTACATCTTCTAAACCATCAAGCATAACAATTAAACCATTATTTTGTTTAAGCATAGAATCAACACTACTTAATTCAAAATCCTTTACTTCTGCTAGATATCCTTGATGATTGGCAGATTTAGACATCTTATCTAAAGTCTTACGATCAACTACTTTATATTTAATATGATAATCTTTAATATCCTTATCACTTAATACATAAGCACAGATAATCCTTTTATTTTTTAATGCCTCAAAGAAAGAATTCTTTCCATATACGATATTACTCATTGTCTATTCCTCCTTTAAATACTTCATCAAAAAATACTTCCAATCTATCTTTATCAGTTAAATATAAATAACCACATATTGCCTCAAGACCTGTTGCGCATTGGTAACTAAGACGATCACCATTTTTAGGAATATGAGTGATATGATTTCTACCTCTACGATAAATATCTAATTCTTCTTCATTAAAGAAACCATTATCATTTAATCTATTAAATACTTTAGTTTGCCCTGATGCACTATTATAACCATTACATAATCTTTGTAATGATTTAGAAGATTGATATTTATTCATAACAAAATATTCTCTAACTCTTAAAGTAAATACAGCATCACCAATAAAACTTAAAGAATTTGCGCTAACTTGTTTAATATCCATTAAAGGATTCCCTTATCTAATAATATTGCACGATATTTATCAGCTGTTTCAAAATCCTTATTAGACTTAGCCTCCATCCATAAACTATAAGTCTTCTTATCCTCTTCATCTAAAACAACCTTATCAATAAAGATACCTAATATTGATAACATCTTATTAATTGCATTATAGTTTCTAGCAACCTCTACATAATCAATATCCTTAGTTCTTAAATTTTGATTTAATAACTTAACAGTATCAAATATAACCATATAAGCATTTGGTGTATTTAAATCATCTTCCATTTGTTTTAAGAACTCATGATATTTTTCTTCATTAATATCATCTGTTAACTCTATATTATTGATAGCACATTTAACATCAACTTGTTTTAAAACATTCTCAATCTTATTTAATTCAACCTTTGCAGCATTAAATGTTTCATCATCATAAATTAAAGAATCACGATATTTACCACTTAATAAGAACCATCTAACTAGATTTGCGCCATGTTCAGCTATTACATCCTTGGCCCATTGAGTATTGCCTAAAGATTTAGACATCTTACCGCCCTTAGTCTCTAACATGCCATTGTGAATCCAATAGTTTGCTAGATGATGATGATTAACACATTCTGATTGAGCCATTTCATTTTCGTGATGTGGGAATTTTAAATCCTTACCACCACCATGAATATCAATTAAACTATGATTGAATTCTTTACCAATCATAACAACACATTCTGTATGCCAACCAGGTCTACCTTCACCCCAAGGAGAATGCCACTTAATACCCTTATCAGTCTTTTTCCATAAAGCAAAGTCTAATGGATTCTTCTTACCATCTCCTACTTCAACTCTTGCCCCAGCATTTAAATCATCTAACTTTTGATGTGATAATTCGCCATATTTAGGATCAGATTCAACAGAAAAATAAACATCACCATCTACTACATAAGCATTACCATTTTTAACTAACTTATCAATGAATTCAATAATTTCATCCATTGTTTCAGTAACTCTTGGTGTTACATCAACAGGAATAATATTTAAACTATTTCTTACATCGTTATAAGCCTTAATATATCTATCCGCAATTGTTCTTTCATCTACACCCTCTTCAATTGCCTTATTGATAATCTTGTCATCAACATCAGTAAAATTAGAAACAAATTTAACCTTATATCCTAAAGCTTCAAAAGTTCTTCTTAAAGTATCAAATACTACAATAGGACGAGCATTACCAATATGGGCATGATTATATACTGTTGGACCACAAACATACATTGATACCTCATTCTCTTTTATTGGTTTAAACTCCTCAACTTTTAATGTATATGAATTATATAACCTCATCTTTACCCCTTCCTAGATAATATTGATAAATACTATCTTTAATTTTTACATATTGCTTTATATCTTTACCATAAAGACAATCATCTTTATTTAATTTACCACTTAAAATCAAACTGATTATTTCTTCATCAGTAAAAACTCCCTCATAACCCTTTATCTTCCAAACTTTGCTAGCCATCATTCCACCTTACAACAAGTATATTTTACTATCAATTCATCTAAATCGTCTTTATTATACTTACCATCTTCAAATTCAATGATATCTAAAACAATTCTTCCATTGTCACATATTGTATTACTGCTAACTTGTCTTTCATAACTTATACCTAATTCATCCAAATAACTTTCAAATTCCTCAACACTCTTACCAATATATTCACTAGTATCAACCTCAACCATTATTGGCTTTTGATAAACAAAATTAAGAGTTGCCTCATCAGAATCCTTATAATTTTCATTACCCATACTGATAATACTAATTGTATAAGTTTTACCCTCAATCATATTTAAAGTAGAAAATTCTACTACTTCTTGATTTTCAATACGTTTAGATAAACCAGTTCCAACATTTAAACTAATCAAATATGCATCAGCATTATCAACACCCTTAAAACTAATATAAATCTTATCCTCATCAACTACATAAGATATTTCACTAACTTTTTCTAAAGTAATCTTCTTTTTACTATCCTTCTTAAATTGGTCATAATCATTATTACCAACACCATAAATATTTTTACCATCAAAACCAATTAAATAATCACTTCCAGCATCAATAGCTATAATATTAGACCACTCATCTACTTGTTTAGTTATCTCATCGTTATCAATTTCAATATGTACCTTACCATAAGAATCTAAGGCAGCCACAAAGTCATTACCACAAGCAACATCAACAATATCACTTAAACTTTCTGATTTAATATATGAACCTGTTTTACTATTAACACTAACAGTATTATCACTATTTAAAATAACTAAGATATTATCGCTACCATCTAAATCAATAATATTTGATTTTGTCGCAATAATACTAGAACCTATTAATGTTCCAGCATACGATAAAGAACCATCATTACTTAATAAAATAGCTGCCTTACTTAAAGCAAATACCTTCTTAATATTCTTTGTTCCTTGAACCTCACAAGCCTTATTATCACCAATGCAATAAACTCTGCCATTAGAATCTACACCAACAACAAAATTATCACCAGCACCAATATCAACAATATTTTTCCAAGAAGCTAATGTATCTGCATCCTTATCTAACAAGCCAGAACTAATAAGGCTGCCATCTTCTTGTAAGCATACAGTAAAACTACTACCTTCACATACTTTAATAGCAGTAGTGGTTGCCAAATCATTTAATTGACCATTAACATTAGAACCAGAAAAACCAATTGCCCCTGATTCATTTATATAAACAACAGTACTCTGCGATACTGATAATCTATTAATATTTTCCCTTTTAATCTCATATGGCGCCACAGTCTTACTCAATACAATACTTAAGATAATTATGGCCACTAATAATATACCAATTATTGAAGAAGCTAATTTATGCTCAATAAGAAATTCCTTAAATCTATTAGAAATCTTATTCTCTTCCATAAAATATCTAGCATTAATCTCATCGGTATTTTGATCTTTAATATCATATAAAGTAACATCTTCATTATTTAAAAATATTTCAATCATAGGAATCTGATATAAATTAGCTAACTTCTTCATTTGTGCATAATTAATCATTGAATTGCCATTTTCATAATTCATATATTCCAAAGTATCAACTTTTAAATAATCCGCAAGAAAAGATTGCGAGTAACTATAATGTTTTCTTAACTTAGTAAG